>JACQAX010000446.1 GCA_016194795.1 Deltaproteobacteria bacterium
CCCGAAGACCTCACCCTTTTCACGATGGGCTACGTCGCCTACTCGGGCATCGCGAGCTTCCGCGCCAGCTGCGCCGTCTGCCTGTTCGGCGTGCTCTTCGGCGACTCGATGATCTACTGGATCGGCCGCCGCTACGGCACCCGCTTATTGAAAAAGGGGATCTTCGCGAAAATCTTCCCGCCCGACCGCATGGCCGCCGCCAAGGAGCGCTTCCATCGCATGGGCAACAAGGTGATCTTCGCCGCGCGCTTCATGCCCGGCCTGCGCGCGCCGACGTATTTCTCGGCCGGCACGCTCCACCTGCCCTTCCGCGTCTTCGTGTTCTACGACGGCCTGGCCGCGCTGCTCTCGGTGCCGCTGCTGATCGGCACGACGTACTTCTTCGGCGAGCAGATCGACCGCGCCATCGCGATCGCCCGCCGCGTGCAGCACGGCATCGTCTTCGGCATCCTGGGCCTCATCGCGCTGCTCGTGCTGAAGCACTACCTCTTCAGCAAGAGACGCAAGGCCTCGTAACCCGTCCAGGCGAAATAAAAGAACGGCAACGTCTCGCGCGACGACGGCAGCACGAACTGCACGAGCCAGAGCGCGAAGAAGCCGATCATCTCATAGGCCTCGATCTTGAGGTCGGCCAGGATGGCGAGCGTGAGCGCGCTCTGCGAGATGGTGAGCAAAAGCTCGTGGCGCTGGAACTGCGAAAGCTCGATCGTGTAGAAGTGGCCCGCGCTGATCGCGAAGATGATCGGCACGAGGCCGGCGAGCAGCGTCCACTGGCTCGTGACCGACGAGAGCATGTTGACGATGGCGTAGGGGACCTTCGACGCCTTGCGGGCCCAGCCGAAGGCCGTGACCTTCTCGGGAAACTCGGAGGCGATCGGCGCGATCCACTGGATGAAGATGAACTCGCTCACGCCCAGCCGAAGCGCGGCGTGCTTGAGCGACTCGACGAACGGGTGCACCGTGAGAACGAGCGTGGCGCCACCGAAGACGAACATCGCGAGCATCGCGAGGTTTTGCGTCAGCGGTTTCGCCTTCAGGAGCTTTCGCACGACCCAGGGGTCTTCGGAGCCGTGCTGCTCGCCGGCGGCGTCGGGCTTGCTCTTGCTCTTGCGCTGGCGCGCGAGCAGCCAGAAGTACAGGCCGTAGAACGCGCAGAGCACGATGCCGTCGAGGGTCGTCCACGTCCCCTTGAGGTAGATGAAAAAAAAGTAAACGACCGGGATCGCCAGCCCCACCGACTCGACGCGAAACTCTTTCGGGAGCGTGAGCGCGCGGAACTTGGTTTTTTTGCGCCCGTGGCTGAACCAGTGGATGAAAAAAATCATCGGCCAGCCGAAGCCCAGCAGCAGCCGCAGGCTGCCGGTAAGGTTGGCCAGCGCCAGATGCGCGTCCTGGTGCCAGGCGATCGTGGCCTCGACGGCGAACTCAGGCGCCGTCTGCAGCCAAGCCAGCACCGCCAGCGCGATCCCGGCCGAAAGCCGCACAGCCGTGAGCTCCGCCGCCCAGCCGATAACGACCGAGGCGGCGATGATCGCCGGAAACGTCCACAAAAGCGCTGTCATTCCCTGGTTCTAACCTAGAGGCCTTGAATTCAAAAGTTTTTTGGCATACGACCGTAGTACAGCCATCGTTGTATGCCCTCTATATAATGATGTCGTGGTCTCGTGGTGTAATGGATAACACGACGCCCTCCGAAGGCGTAAATACTGGTTCGATTCCAGTCGAGACTACCACCCTCAGACTCCCTCCCAACGATACAAGTAAGCAAGAAGCGGAAAACGCTAGTTAATCGATTCAAGCAGTTCGGATCGAGTTGCAGCGCCGTTATTTCCCGGTCTGTCGCAGGATTTCGGGAGTTGTCTACTTCTTGTCTACGATTTGTCTACGAACGGGCCTCCACCCTTTTTCAGCACCGGGAGGCGAGCATGTTCAAACCACGCGGCTCTTAAAACGAGAAAAGCCCAGAGATTGCTCTCTGGGCTTTCGTAACTTGTGCCGTCAGCTCCCGATCTTGGCAGGTCTGAGCTGACTCGACATCAACCGTAGCCGCCTTGCGCGGTTCTTAGGCTGTGCTTCTCCATTTTTAAAGAGAGGGGCCAGCCCTGTCAATCTATGTGGAGAACAACAATGAACACTTTTCGCACTCCGATCCTCGCCGTCGCTAACCAGAAGGGCGGCGTCGGCAAGACGACCACCGCCATTAACCTCGCCCAGGCCCTCGCTCTTCAAGACCTGAAAGTCTTGCTCGTCGACCTCGACCCGCAGGGCAACGCCTCGCAGGGGGTGGGCGTCCGCCTTGAGACCATTGAAGGCTCGATAGCCGAGCTGATCCGCTCGCGAGACTACCCGATCGAGTCGGCTGTCTACCAAGGCCAGGGCATCGACCTAATACCGGCCACTCCACATCTCTCGCGCGTCGAACGTGAGATGGTGGGGATTACGAATAGCGAGCTACGTCTGGCGCACCGCCTGGACGCAGTACGCGATCGGTACTCGGTAATCATCCTCGATACGCCGCCCACGTTCGGACCGCTGATGAACTCGGCCCTGAATGCCGCTGATCGCCTCATCGTCCCTGTGGACTCGGGTTTCTTCGCCCTCATGGGCATCAAGGAGCTGCTAGCCGAGGTCGATGAGATTCGCCAAGGCACGAATCCCCGCCTCGACGTGCTCGGCTACCTGCTTACGCTCGCTGATCCTACAAACATCGCAGGACAGACCTGGGAGACGCTACTCTCGAACTTCAAGGAGAAGGTCTTCGAGACGCGCATCAGACGCTCGGTGAAGCTAAAGGAGGCCCCGGCGCTCGGAAAAACGATCTATCACCACGCACCCGACAGCGTGGGCGCCCGCGACTATCTGGGACTCGCCCAGGAGGTCATGATGCGCCTCGGGATCGGCGAAGTCGTGCAAGGCGAAGCCTCCTCGCGACCTGCCCTCTCCGTCGTCCAAGGGGCTCGCCATGAGTAAGAAGGCAGATCTCAAGGCCGCGATGACAAGTCTTCAAGTATCCACGCCTCTAAAGCTGCCCCAGAAGGCGCCGACCTTTCGCGCACCGCCTCCCCCTTCTCCACAGGAGGCCAAGACATCCGAGGATGCGCGCACATCCTCGGCGGGCAAGTTATCCACGGATGTATCCACATCCCAGGATGTTCCGGCCCCCGAGGTTCCAAAGGCAAAGGCCAGCGAAATCAAGCGTGGCGGCCCGGCAACCCTGGCGCAGAATGAATCCCAGGTTGCCGCTGCATCCCAGGATCATTCGGTATCCGGGGTAGCGCCGTCATCCCCGGTGCTAACTCCGCCCGAGGTAGAAGCTTCACCCAAGGATGTGCACTCAACCCAGGATGAGTCGACACCCAAGCCTGTGGCAGTGGTGCCGCGAGTAAGTCAGCCGCGTCGGGCTACAGAGCAGGATCGGGCCGTGACCGAAACGACGAACGCGGGCGCGTGGATCAGAAACGGGTACACGCGCATTCCAAACTCGCTTCTCATGGAGATCGTCAGCGGTGATCTGTCGCGAAATGAAATGCGGCTGCTCCTGCTGATCGCGCGCCTGACCATCTCGTTTGGGAATCGGCCGCTGGCGCCGCTCTCAAAAGGCGTCATCGAGCGTCACACGGGCGTGCAGGGGCGAGCTATCTTGGAGGCGGTTCAGTCGCTCGAAGAGGCGGGCCTGGTCCGAAAAGTGCCGGGCGATCACAACACGCCAAATCGACTCGGACTGATCTTCGATCAGGGTCTCTTCATGAAAACCCCGGATGAGAAACCATCCTCGGATACATCGGGCAGCTCGGATGAAAGGAGCACCAAGGATCAAAAGCTGCCCAAGAAGGAGGGGGAATTTTCACCCCACAATAAAGATAGTTCTGAAACGATAGGCTTAAGAAAGAAAATCTCTCTCTCAAGTCTCTCCGAACCGCTGAGAGAGTATTTCTCAAATCTGAAGCCAAGACAAAAACGCGAAGCCGAGTTCGGAGCGTTCGAGGACTTGCGCCTCGACTTCACCGAAGAGCAGATCGCACAGTGCCTTCACCATCTCGCCAAGAATGGCACACCTGGAAGCGGAGCTGCTTGCCACAGCCCAATGGCGTACCTCGCGAAGGCAATCGCCCAGGTGCTTCCTCTGGTTGCTGCCTCGAAGGAACGTCAGCGCCAAGCCGACACGAGGAACCAGCAGCTCGCCGAGGAAGCTCGAAAGAGACAGGAGGAGGCTGACCTCGAGGAGCGAGAGGCCGTGGAGCGCGAACACCTGTTCGTATCGACGTATCCTGCTCCAGAGAAGCAGGCCGAGATCATTGCCCAATACGCGAGTCAGTTTCCATTTCTGAACCGCAACAGCGGCGTTCTTAGAGGGCTCGCAATAGCTGCCTGGGCATCTGGCGCGAAGGGGCGGGAAACGTAGCATGAAGACGTTCACGTTCCGCTATGAACCGAGCAAGGCCCCCAGCGCAAAGCCCGGTGAGTTGCGCACGAACTCCGTAGGCGCGATGCTCTCGTCCATGACGACGGGACGCATCGAGCTCTTCTATGCGATCGCCGGTAAGTGCCCCGGCTCAGTCTGCCAAATTGCGCGGCTTCTCAAACGGGATGCTGCAAATGTCCTACGCGACGTGAAGGTGCTCGAAAGCATCGGTCTCGTAACAC
>JACQAX010000447.1 GCA_016194795.1 Deltaproteobacteria bacterium
GTCCCAGAAGATCGAGCGCCAGCCCGGATCCCGCGCGGCGTTCAGCGCGGCCAGCTCGTCGTACCAGTAGCTCGAAACACCGTTGGCGTGCAGCCGCAGAAAAAGCGCGAGCGCGAGCGCGCATGCCAACGCCGCCAGCTCGGGCGGCGCCAGGCTCGGTCGCCGAACGTGGGCTTCAGGGGTTTGCCTCGTCATATTCCTGCGCGAAGCTCTTGATCAGAGCGCGAATGCTCTGCTTCACCGGCGCGATTTCCTTCCTGAACTCCCCGGTTCCATGTTTGCGCCAGCCCGTCATGCTGATCGCGCCCGACGTCGGGCGCGCCATGGGGCTCGCGAGCTCGAGCACCTCGAGGAGGACGCTGAACGGCATCGCTCCACCCTTGACCGCGGGCGCCCGGACCAGCACCTCGACGCCGATTCCGGGCGGCCTGAACTCGCTGCGGATCTGAACCCCGTTTTTCTTGAGCTCGCCGATGACGAATTTCTGGAGCTCGTCGGCGCGGATCCCCGCGCTCTCCGCCTCGGGAGCGGTCGAGACGTGGACGCAGAAGGTTTTTCCGATGCCCTTGAGCTGCGCGACGACGACCTCTCTCGACGTCGCATGCCCGGCGCGCGCACCGAGAAAAAGCAGCGCCAGGCTGAGAAAGGCCGCTCGCAACGCGGTCTGATGTCGCATGCCGCGATCGTCTCATAGCGCGCTCAGTACGTCGAGAAAGTCCGTGCGACGAGCACGGCGACGGGGTTGGTGCCCGGCCCGGCGGTGCCGGTCGCCGAGCGCGCGAGCGGCGCCGACGCCGGAGGCGGCGCGATCTTGTACGACGCGAGACCATGGTCGCCGTTTCCAGGGACGACGAGGAACGCCGAGCCCGAGTCGACGCCCGGGTAGAGCGGCGTCACGGGGGCCGCGATCGTTGACTGCAGCGTGAGCGCTCCATTGCCCGCGACGGTGTAGCTCGAGACCGTGGAGTCCGTCTTGTTGGTGACGAAGACGTAGCTGCGGTCGGGGGCCATCGCCACGCCGGTCGCGCCGGCGCCCGCGGCCGCCGTCTGCAGGAGAGCCAGCACGCCGGTCCCCGCCGCCTCGGAAAAAACCGAGACCGTTCCGTCGCCCGAGTTCGCCGCGTAAAGCACCGAGCCGACGGTGTCGAACGCGAGCTGAGCCGGAGCGCTGCCGGCCGCGTACGCCTGCGCGGCGCCGAGCGCCCCCGTCGTGGAGTCGATCGCGTGCACCGAGATCGTGTTGGCGCCCGAGCCGGCGACGAACGCAAAGGAGCCGGACGCGTCGATCGCCATCCCGATCGGCGCGTTGCCCGTCGCGCGAGCGCCGATCAGCGTGAGCGCGCCCGTCGACGAGTTGATCGAGTACGCCGTCACGGTCGAGGCGCCCTTGTTGGCGACGTAGATCCGCCGTCCGCTCGGATCGACGACCGGAAGCTGCGGCTGGGCGTCGGTCGGATACCCGCCGAGGTACGTCAGCGCCCCGGTCGACGCCGCGATCGAGAAAGCCGAGAGGCTGTTCGAGTCGCGGTTGGCGACGTAGGCGAAGCGCCCGAGCGCGTCGGTCGCGATGCCCTGGGGCGCCAGCCCGCCTCCGGTCGACGTCAGCGACAGGAACGAAAGCGAGCCGTCGTTGTTCAGCGTATACACGGAGACGTCGTTCGTGCCCTGCTTGGTGACGTAGACGAACGCGCGCGAGCCGGGCGCGTCCGAAAGCAGCGGCGACCCGCACGAGGCCGAGAGCACCGCACAGAGGAAGGCGATGACGAGCAAAGGCATGAGCCCAGTGTACCCGCGAAGCGACGCGAGCTGGATGGGCAGGATTTACAGGGGACGGATGAAGGCCTTGAGCTCCTCGCAGGCGACCTGGTCGCTCAAGGCGCAGCCTTTTTGGAGGTATTTCGTCGCGAGCGGGCCGTTCTGGGCCACTCCCGTTCCCTTCTTGTAAGCCACGCCCGCCTGCATGCACGCGACGCCGATGCCGCCCGTCTCGCACGCCTTCTCGAAGTACTTCAGGCCCTCGCCCGGGCTGCCGGCGCGAAGAAAGCTGAACGCGGCCGCGTTGCAGCCGAGCATGAAGCCGCCTTCGCAAGCCTTGAGGAAGTATTCGCGCGCCTGCGTCTCCGACTTCTCGACGCCGGTTCCGTTGACGAAAAAGGTGCCCTGGCGCGCGCACGATTCGGCGAGCCCGGCGCCGCAGGCCGCGGCGAAAAGCGCCGAGGCCGAAGCGAACTCGCGGTCTTTTTCGAAAGAGAGCCCCGACTGCATGCAGAAGGCGGGATCGTCGTGGCAACGGGGAAGCAGGACGTTGAGCGTCTGCGAGACGCCGCCGATCGACTCGTTGGCGGCGGGTGCCGGCGCGGCCGCGCTTGGAGCCGGGGCGCCCGCGACGGCGTTGGCGCCGGCGGGAGTGGCGGCATTCGGCGTACCCAGCTGCTGCTGCTCCTGCTGTTGCAAGCGGGCGGCGATCGTCTTGTTCTGGCGCGCGCGTTCCTCTTCGAGATCCTGGCCGGTCAGCGCGTGCTTGAAGCCGACGAGCGCCCGGATGACCCAGTAGCCCGCGTCGCGCAGGTTGTGGATGTTTCGCCCCGTCGAGCCGAACTCGCGCTGGGACATCATGTAAGCGAGGCCGGCGAACAGCCCCGCGAAGATGAAGATCGTGACGTACTTCGCGAACTTTCGGCTCTTGTACTCGCCCTTGCCGGCGGCCATCGAATAATTCGCGCGGCCGGCGCTTGGCGGAGCCTCTTTGACTTTGAGCGCCTGGCGGCTCAGCTCGATCGGAACGGGTGAATTCGACTCGAAGACGCGCTGGCTTTCGACGATGCGGCGCTTTTCCTCGGCTACGGCCGCCCGGTCGTGGCGCTCCTCTTCCGAGGTAACAGCTTCGATATCAAGGGGTTTTTCCGGCTCACGGGCGGTCGCCGCCGCACGCTCGGGCGGCCGCGCGGCCTCCGTCGCTTCCTCGACCTCGGTGACGGTTTCGAGGCCGAGATCGTCCGCCTCGTCGTCATTCTTTTTTGCCGCACCGCTCTTCGAAATAACCCGCTCCTCCGGCAAGAACTACCCACCCTGTGGACAAAACTGTGAACAACCACTTATCGTCAGCTTCGAGCGATTTCCTTAAGGTGCCCAACGCCGCCCTTGCAAAAAGCATTTTTTTGTTTAAGTTCAGCGGCCTATGTCAAAAATTCAGATCGTGGAAGTCGCCAACGACGACAAGCGCGGCGTCAAAAAGTTCATTGATCTCGCATGGCGGGTGTTCGACCCGAAAGAGCACCCCCAGTGGGTTCCGCCGCTGCGCATGGCCGTGAAGGAATCACTCGATACGAAGCACAACCCCTTCTACAAGCGCTGCGACATCCAGCTCTTCATCGCCGAGAAAGACGGCAAGGCCGTCGGCCGCATCGCCGCCATCGACAACCACGCTTACAACGAGTTCCACAAGGACAAGCTCGGCCACTACGGTTTCTTCGAGTCGATCGACGACCAGGAGGTCGCCGACGCGCTCTTCAACGCGGCCGCCGAGTGGGTGAAGAAGCGCGGCCTGCGCGCCATGCAGGGACCGATGAACCCGTCGACCAACCACGAGTGCGGTCTCCTGGTTCGCGGTCAGAGCCAACATCCCACGATCATGACGACGTGGAACCCGAAGTACTACGAGACGCTCCATGACAAGGCCGGTCTCAAGCAGGCCAAGGATCTCGTCGCTTATTATCTTCCGACCGACAAGATGTCGGCGCTGCCGCCGAAAGTGGTCGCCTACGCCGAGCGCATCAAAAAAGAATCGCGCATCTCGTTCCGCGACTTCGACGTCAAGAACTTCCAGCGCGAGGTCGAGATGTGCTTCGACATCTACAACTCGGCCTGGGAAAAGAACTGGGGCTTCTTCCCGATGACGCGCGAGGAGTTCTTCTTCGCGGCCAAGGACATGAAGATGCTGCTCGACCCGAACTTCGCCTTCATCGCCGAAGTCGACGGCAAGCCGGCGGGCTTCATGCTCGCGCTGCCCGACATCAACTGGGTGCTGAAGCGCATCCCGAACGGCAAGCTCTTCCCGACGGGCATCTTCAAGCTGCTCATCGGAAAGAAGATGCTCAAGACCGTGCGCATCCTCACGCTCGGCGTGAAGCCCGAGTTCCGCGGCGGCGGCATCTTCGCCGCGTTCACCTACGAGTCGTTCCTGCGAGCCAACCGCGTGGGCCTGCTCGGCGGCGAGGCATCGTGGATCCTCGAGGACAACGTCGCGATGAACAAGCCGTGGCTGGACCTGGGCGCTCCGCTCTACCGCCGCTGGCGCATCTACGAAAGGAACGTACAGTGAAGCTGCTCGGGCTGGTCAGCCTGGGGGTCGCTCTCGCGGCGCTGCTCGCGCTCGCGCAGGGCTGCGATCGCGCGCACCGGGTTCGCCCCGACGGCGCCGCGGAGAAATCCGCCACCGCCGTTTCCGACGACCTTCCGACGATCGACGCGCACACGCACACCGAGTTCGAGAACCATCCCGAGCCCGTGAGCGCGATTCCGATGACCCAGGACGAGTACTTCCGCCAGCTGAAGGAAGCCAACGTCGTCGGCGCGATCGCCCACACCCACCAGGGCAAGAACGACTACTTCGACCTCCGCGCGCGCGGCATCACCCACTGCGTGGGCGTCGGCGCGAGCCCCGATCTCAAGGACGCCGAGAACGGCTTCAAGTCCGGCAAGTACGGCTGCATCAAGATTTACCTCGGTTACGTCCACCAGTGGGCGAGCGACCGGCATTACCAGCCGCTCTACAAGCTGGCCGAGAAGTACGACGTCGCCGTCGTTTTCCACACGGGCGACACCTACTCGACGAAGGGCAAGCTCAAGTACGCCGACCCGCTGACCATCGACGAAGTCGCCGTCGAGCACCCGAAAGTGCGCTTCGTGATCGCCCACTGCGGCAACCCCTGGATCGAGTCGGCCGCCGAGGTCGCTTACAAGAACCCGAACGTCTACCTCGACGCGTCGGCCTTCATGATCGGCAACCTCGATAAGCAACCTCAGGAAAAGATCGACGAGTACGTCGTAAAACCGCTGCGCTGGATTTTCGGCTATCTCGAAGACCCGAACAAGCTCATGTTCGGCTCGGACTGGCCGCTCACCTACATCGCGACCTATAAGCGCGCCGTTCAGCGCGCGATCCCGCGCGAGCACTGGAAAGCGGTCTTCCACGACAACGCCGTGCGGGTCTTCAAGCTCAAGCCCGCGCCGGGTCCGCTGCAGTAGCCAGCCCGTTGCAGTCGCGTGATGGCTCCTTTATAATAAGGGGATGATGCTCACGCTCGTCCACGCCCTGCTGTTTTTCTCGCCCGCGTCCGCGCAGATGCCCGATATGTCGCAGCTCCAGCAGATGCTGAACCCCGGCGCCGCGCCCGCGCCCGGAGCCGCCGGCGCCTCGGGCGCCAAGAGCGTGAGCTTCGGAACGAACGACTCGGACGCCTGCAAGAAGTCGCTCGAGTACGGCGCCAAAGGCTTTCCGGTGAAACCCCCGGGTCCCGCCCTCACGAAAGACGATCTTACCCAGCAAGCGCTCGACCAGTGCGTCGCGCGCACCAAGGTCAACTGCGTGGCCTACGAGAACGCGGTGAAAGCCGGAAAGACGAAAGACGTCGCCTGGAACGAAGCGATGTACAACTGCGGCGCGAGCGTCGACGAGCTCACGAACGCTTTCTTCCGCTGCGTCTGCGATCCCCATGCCGCCGCCAACGCGAAAGCCCTGGCACCGGCTAAACCGGCGGCCGCGCAAGCTCCGGCCCCGACAACGCCGGCTTCGACGGGCGCGGTTCCGCCTCCGCCTGGCTCAGTTCCCCCGCCGCCTCCCGGCGCCGGCTGGTAATCTACTCGCAGGCGCAGGCGTTCGCGGTGCTGCCGTCACAGCACTGCACTTTGCCTTTGGAGCAGCCGCAAGCCCCGCCGCCATTCGTGCAGCAGCCGTGGCGCTCGGCGGCGGCCGGAGAGTCGAGGTTTCCCGAGCCGTAGCTTTCGTCCGCGCCTGAGATCGTGCGCGAGCCGCTCGAGCATGACGACATCAGAGCGGCGGCTCCGAGCAGGACGATGGCAAGTTGTAGGGCGGTCGCCGACAAGCGCATGGACGTCTCCTGGTTCACTTATCGGAGATGCGCGACGGAATGTTACCGACGGGGAAAAATCTGCCGGCGCCTCAGCGTGGCTTATACGGGCAGTGCCCCGGGCGCGGGCCGATTTTCGGGAAGTTCCGGCAGGTGTCGGGGCGCTTCTCGTAGACCGTGCAGCGGCGCGTGCGCGGGTCGAGATAGATGCAGTCTCGGCCGCCGACCTGCTCGAGCGTGAACATCCCCTCCTTGGGGTCGTAGTGCTGGATGATCCGGCGCTTGAAGAGCTGGTCGGCCACGTCCGAGAGCGACCAGTCGATCTCGTCCTGGGTGACGAGCCCCAGGCGCACGAGATCGTGCGGGCGCGCCTCCACGGGCAGCGTGCAGCAGCCCGCCCAGCAGTCGTCGCAGAGGCCCTTCTTGTAGAGGCGCCAGGTATCGGGCGCCTGAGGAATGGCGACTTTCGTCATGGTCTTCATTTATACTAGAACGGACTCATGCGCATCCGTTACCTCGCCCTCATGATCGCCGAACACGCCTCGACGCGCGCACTCGACGCGCTGACGACGCTGGCGCTCATCCGCCTGCTCGACGTTTCGTCGCTCGGCACGCTCGTCGTCTACCAGAGCTGGGTGGCGATTCTTTTGCTTTTCTTCCCCGCCCTCGAGAACGTGCTCTACCGCGAGCACGGCAAGCTGAAGGCCGCCGGCCAGCTCTCGCGCGAGCTGGCGATCTACCGCAAGTTCAACGTGATGAAGCTCGGCTTCGCGCTCTCGCTCACTTTTTTCGGAGCGCTCGTGCCGGTGAAGGACGTCGACTTCGGGCGCAGGCTAGCCGCGCTCGCGCTCGCCTTCGCCGTGCCGCTCTCGCAGGCGCTCTACGGCATCTTCCGCGAGCCGCTGCGCTTCGAGCTGCGCCAGGGCGTGGTCGTGCTGCTCAACGGTCTGCAGCGCCTCGTGCTGCTCGCGTTGGTCTACGCGGCCGGCCGTCTCACCGGGGGCGCCATCGAGCCGATCGCGGTCGCGGCGCTTTGCGTGTACCTCGTCTTCGGCGGCCTGTGGGCCACCGTCTCCGACAAGCTGCTCCTCGAGGGGAAAAAACGCGCGCGCGTCGCCCTGAAAGAGGCCTGGCCGCGCATCCGCGGCGCCTTCACCGAAACCGTGCTGTGGCTGCACCTGAGCGGCGCGATCATGGGCGCGGTGCAGACGCTCGACGTCTATTTCCTCTCGCGCACCTCGACGCCGCTGCGCGAGATCGCCGCCTACAGTATCGCGCTGAAGGCCGCCAACTTCTTCCAGCTGCTGAGCCTGCCCGTGACACAAGCCTTCGGCGTCTACCTCGGCCGGCGCAGCAATCGTCATGACGCCCGCGCCGACCGGCGTGCCGCCGTCTTCGCGGTCGCGGCCTTCGCCGCCGTCGGCGTGCTTGTCATCGCATTCGGCTTCACGACGGCGGAGCCGCTGCTTGGTTTCCTCGCGAAAGGGAAATTCACTCCCGATGAGCTCGCCAACGCCGTCAGGTTCTTCCGGCCGATGCTCGTCGGCGTCGTGGTCCTGTCGCTCGGTTACGCGCCAGGCACCTATCTCGGCAGCCGCGGCGACA
>JACQAX010000071.1 GCA_016194795.1 Deltaproteobacteria bacterium
CGTAAAGCAGGAGCTTCTCGGTCAAAGTCGTCTTGCCGGCATCGGGATGGGAGATGATCGCGAAGGTGCGGCGGCGATGAACCTCTTTTTCGATGGCGGTTTTTGGGGTACTCATGGCTAGGCCCTTATATGACAAAACTGACTCAAAAAATCGACCTTTTTACACAGCGCCGCCTGGAGCGGTTCGTGGACGATTTTCGCTCGAAAAGCGGGCAGCTTCCCACGCTCAAAGACCTGGCCGACAACAGCTTTGACGGGGAGCTGGTCGATCGGGCCCTCAAGGAGGGGTTGATTGAGAAGTTCTATGTCACCCTCACCAACGGGACCGTGCTGAAGGGTTATAAAGTAAAGCGCTAGCCCCCCGGGCCCCCCGCCGCTAAAATGAAGCATGCTCAAGCGGGCCCGCGAAGAAGCCTTCAAGCCGGTCGACCTCGCGTCGTTGGTTTTTCTGCGCGTGGCGTTCGGCCTGCTGCTCGCGGGTTACCAGCTGCGCGCCCTCCTCCACGGCACGATCGAGCGCAACTACGTCAAGACGATCTTCCACTTCCACTACTTCGGCTTCGAGTGGCTTCGCCCGCTGCCGGGTCGCGGAATGCTCTGGCTCGACGGCGTGATGGTCGTCGCCGCGGTGCTTCTGGCGGTGGGCGCGGCCTATCGCGCGGCGGCCCTCGTCTTCGCCTGCTGCTTCACCTTCCAGTTCCTGATCGACGAGGCGTTCTTCATCAACCACAACTACCTCATCTGCCTTCTGGGCTTCATCTTCGCGGCCATCCCCGCCCACCGCGCCTGCTCGGTGGACGCGTGGCTGCGCCCCGGCCTGCGCTCGCGTACGGTGCCGGCGTGGTGCCTCTGGCTCGTGCGCTTTCAGGTCGCCGTGCCTTACGTCTACGGCGCCATCGCGAAGATGAACGGCGACTGGCTCCTGCACGGCGAGCCGATGGGCTTTTACCTCTACATGAACCGCTCGAACGCCGTGCTCAAGCACCTCGTCTACCTGCCCGGCATGAAGTTCGTCTTCGCCTGGTGCGGGATGCTTTTCGACCTGCTCGTCGTGCCCGCGACGCTCTGGCGCAAGACCCGTCTTCTGGCGTTCGCGGCCCTGCTCTACTTCCACGTCTCCAACTCGTTCATGTTCCACATCGGCGTGTTTCCGTGGCTGATGATCTCGGCGACGACGATCTTCTGGGACCCCGCCTGGCCCCGAAAGCTTCTGCCCGCGACGCTCTTTCCCGAGAGCGACGCCCCACCCACGCCCGAGCGCTTCCGCAAGCCGATCCTGGTCGCCCTGGCGCTCCACGCGGCCATTCAGCTCATCGTGCCGTTTCGCCACTGGTTCTACCCCGGCGACGTGAACTGGCACGAGCAGGCGCGCCACTTCTCGTGGCACATGATGCTCCGGCACAAGGAGACGCTCATCCGCTTCCGCGCCCACGATCCCAACAGCCACACCGACGCGTTCATCAACCCGAACACCTTCCTCAACTCGTGGCAGGTCTCGCAGATGAAGAAAATCCCCGACCGCATCCACCAGTTCGCGCGCTTTCTGGGCGACGTGCTGAGCTTCGGCAAGCCCAAGCGCGTCGAGGTGAGGGTGGACGCCTACGTCGGCCTCAACGGGCGCACGCCCGAGCGGATCGTAGATCCGTCCGTCGATCTCGGCGCCGAGCCACGCCGCTGGGGGCCGGCCGAGTGGATCTTGCCGCTAGCAACGGCGATTCCGGACGCCCAGATGCCCGCCCCCGAGTCGGAAACCCCCGACGCCAGCGACTCGATGTACAGCGACTGATTCGGAAACGGGACCGAATCAGAATCCGAATCGGACTCCACCACCGGACCGAAGCCTACTTCTCTTCCCCAGGCTCCGAATTCCCCGCCAGAATCTTAGCCACCTCGTCAATATCCGCCCCACCCGTCTCAGCCCCGCCCGACTCGGTATCCGCCTCAAGCGTCTTGAGATCGTCAGCCTGCACCACATCGCTCTGAAGGCGCCGAATCGTGTCGTTAGCCCTCCGAAGACGCGAGGCCACGGCAGCCATGATCGTTTTGAAGTACGGCGGCACGCTGTTGTAAATGTGGTCGAGCGAGCCGAAGTCGATCTCGATGGCCTCGACGTCGGAGATCGAGATCGCCGTCGCGCTCCGAGGCATGCGGTCAAAGAACGACAGCTCGCCCAGCACCTCGTTGGAGCGCAGGCGCGCGATCTCGACGAAGGCGCTGCCCTTCTTTTTGCGCACGGCCACGACGCCCTTGGTGATGATGAAGATGGATGTCGACGGCTCGCCCTCGGCGAACAGCTGCTCTCCCGCCTTGAAAGTTTTTGGGGTCGCCGGCATGAACAAATTGTAACCTAACGCCGCCGCCATTGCCAACCGGCTCGTCACAATGATATCTCAACAATTCATGTACCGCGAAAGCACCCACCACGAAGAGCTGCAGATCGAAGTCCAGGCCGAGCCCGCTTACGTCAAGGAGGAGTCGCGCCCCGACGACCGCTACTTCTTCTTCTCGTACACGATCCGCATCAAGAACACGGGCGACGTGCCGGCCAAGCTCGTGAGCCGCCACTGGATCATCACCGACGGCACCGGAACGGTTCGCGAGGTCAAAGGCGAAGGCGTCATCGGCCAGCAGCCCCGCCTCGCCCCGGGCGAATCTTACGAGTACACGAGCTTCTGCCCGCTCCCGACGCCGACGGGCAATATGCGCGGCAGCTACCTCATGGTCACCGACGACGGCAAGACGTTCGAGGTGAAGATCCCGCTCTTTTTCCTGCGCGACCTCGGGAGCCTCCACTAGTGGGCGGGAAGCATCCCGCCCCGTCGTGCGACGAGCTTCTGAGCTTCATGGCCGAATACGGCCGCAGCTACATCGCCAGCGGCGGCCCGACCTCGCGCCTCGAGGAGGCGCTTGCCGGGCTCGGTCTCAAGCTCGACGTGCCCACCGACGTCTTCGCCACGCCCACCGGCATCTTCGTCAGCTGCCACGACCAGACGGGCGCCAACCGCACGACGCTCTCGCGCATCAAGGACAGCGGCATCAACCTCGGCAAGCTCTGCTGGCTCGAAGGCATCTTCGAGGATGTGATGACGGGCAAGCTCTCCGTCCAGCACGCCGACAAGATCCTGCGCTCGAGGCACGTCCAGCGCTCGCCCTACAAGCTCTGGCAGATGGTGATGGCCTCGTTTCTCTCGGGCTTCGCGCTGAGCGTGACCGGCTTCAGCCTCTTCTGGCCGGCGCTCGCCAGCGGCTTCATCTCGATGGCGACCTGGTGGGTGTCGGGCCCCGGGCTGCGCTCGCGCGTCACGAGCTCGATCTTCCGCGACTTCATGGGCGCGGTGGTGACGCTAGGCCTCGCGTCCGTGTTCCAGCTCTGGATGGCCGCGCCCTTCGAGGCGCTCTCGATCGGCGGCCTCGTGATTCTCGTCCCCGGCCTCACGCTCACGACCGCCATCGCCGAGCTCGCCGACCAGAACCTCGTCTCGGGCACGGCCAAGCTCATGCAGGCCGTGCTGACGCTGCTCGCGCTGGGCCTGGCGTACATGCTCTTCCAGGATCTTTCCGAGGCCCTCCATCTCGCGGCCGCGCCCTCGGCCGGCCCGCGTCCGCAGGCGCTCGCCGTCTCGGCCTTCGGCATGATGGTCTCGGCCGCGTGCTGGAGCGTGATCTTCCGCGTCCCGCCGCGCTCGCTGCCGTGGGCGACGCTCACGGGGATGCTGGGCTGGTTCATCCTAAAGATGTTCGCCTCGTCGCAGTACCTCGCGGCGGCGAGCTTTCTCGCGGCGCTCGCCGTCGGGTTCGTCAGCCTCGCCTTCAGCACGCGTTACAAGGTGCCGAGCCAGGTTTTCTCGGTGCCGGGAATCATCGCGATGCTGCCCGGAATGCTCGCGCTCACGTCGCTTCGCTCGTTTGCCGCCGGCAACCAGGACCATGGGCTCGAGCTCGGATTCAGGGTCGCGGCCACCGCCGGCTCGATCGTATTCGGGCTGTTCACGGCGCGAATCCCGTTCGCGTTCAAGCCCCGGATCAAGCTGTTTTCCGCCTTCCGCGCCCGACACTGACGACGGTCTACTGATCCGGCGCGTGACTGGGCGTGAGCCGCGCGTGGGGCACGAGCCCCTGGTGCAGGACGATGCCCTCCTTGTTGAGCGAGTAGAGGTTGAAGACGTGGCGAATCACGTGCTGGGCCACGTTGCGCACCGGCACGCCTCCGGACGTCTCGCCCTTCTCGCAGCCCGCGTGCGCGTGGCCGTGGAAGACGATGTCGGCTCCGCCCTCGTCGGCCGCCTCGCCGAGAAGGTAGCTGCCGAGGAACGGGTAGATCTCGCGCTTCTCGCCGTGGAGCGTGCCCGAGATGGGCGAGTAGTGCAGGAGCGCGATGCGGTAGTCGGTGTCGAGCTCGAGGAGCGCCTCGTGGAGGTAGCGCGCCATCGCCTTCGTCGTTCGCACGAAGGCTTTCGTCTCGGGCTCGCCGAACTCGGTGGCGCACGCGCCGACGAAGCCGCCACCGAAGCCCTTGAGGCCGACGATGCCCACGCTCGACGAGCGGATCTCAAGCCGGCACGCCTGCTTTTCGAGCACGGTCACGCCGGCCTCCTCGAGCGCGCCGCGCACGAGCGCGTTCTGGTCGGAGTGGAAGTCGTGGTTGCCGAACACCGCCACGACGGGCACGGGCGACTCGGCCAGGTCGTCGGCGAGCGCGTAAGCCTCCTCGACGTGCCCGACCTGGGTCAGGTCGCCGGCAAGCAGAAGCACGTCGGCCACCTCGCGGAGCGCGCCCAGGTGCGCCGCCAGCCGTCCGCGCGAGAGCCGATCGTAGTGGAGGTCGCCGACGGCGGCGATCCGGATCATCCGACCTCCTCAGCCCCCTCAGGCCGGGAGAGCACGGCCACCTTGAGCTGGCTTTCGACGCGGTAGCCGCCGGCCGCGTCGCGCGCGACGGCCTCGAGCGCGCGGCGATGCTCGTCGCTCGTCACCTCGCCGCGCAGGAGCAGGCGGTTGCCTTCGACCAGGATCTTGATGTCCTGGTCGCCGCCCCGCGGGTCGCGCGCCATCGCCTCGCGCACCCGCGCGGCCACGTACTGGCTCGAGGGCGCCCGCTGAATGCCCTCCGGTCGCTGCACCTGCTGCTGCATCGGGACGGACGGCGGCGCCCACGGCTCGCGGGCCTGGGATTTTTCGTCCTGCTGCTTTTCGCCGTAGTTCAGCCGAAAGAGCTCGAAGATCACCCAGTTCGGCACCCAGATGTCGCTCGACTGCGCGTACGTGAGCAGCGCGAGCAGGCGGCGCGAAGCCCGGCGGCCCCGCTTGAGCAGATAAGGCCAGTCGACTTCGGCGTGCGAGAGCACCGCGAGCGCATCGTGCCAGTGGTGCGGGCCGATCTCGTCGTGGACGGCGCACTTGATGATGATGAGGTCTTCGGGCGCCACCGCGCGCACCTTGCGCCCGTGGAACTCGATGCGGCGCGAGCGATCGGCCATCTCGTTGTCGAAGTAGATCTCGCCGCGCGACTTGAAGATGATGTCGACGAGGATCTCCTCTTTGAACGCCTTGAACAGCCAGTTCACGTCGGTCTTCTCGGTGCGAAAGCCGTGGCGGCCGAGCGCCTCGAGCGACACGCCGGCGTCCTCGGGGCCTACGTTCCGACGCTATCGACCACAAAGGAGAATCTATGCCGAAAATCAGCAAGAAGAGATCCACCGCCAAGCGTTCGCCCGGCAAAACGAAGTCGTCCAAAAGATCCGTGAAGTCGCGCAGCCGCAACGAGCCGACGCGCGAGCTTCTGTCGGACATCGCCAAGGTGGGGCGCAAGCTGCGGACGCGCGTCAAGCGCGCGCTCTGAGCGATCGGAAAACTTCTGCCGTCGGCCGCGCCGCCCAAGCCCGTTTCGTGCTTCGCGGCGCGGTCGCGGCACCTTTCTTGTAAGAACAAACGACAACGTGGCTACCAAGAAGATGATGCTGATCGAGGACGAAGACGACCTGCGCACCCTCCTCGAGGAGTACCTCAAGGACAACGGGCTGTCGGTCGCCTCGTTCGGCTCGGCGGACAAGGCGCTCCCTTACTGGGAGAACAACTCCAGCGACATCGATCTCGTGCTCACCGACATGCGCATGCCGGGCACGATCGACGGCATCGGCTTCGCGCGCGCGGAGCGAGCCAAGGGCGCGCACCAGCCCTCGATCGTGATGATCTCGGGCTTCGAGCCGCCGCCGCGCCAGATGCTCCAGGATCTGGGCATCACCGAGTTCATCTCCAAGCCGTTCCGCATCTCGGAGCTCTCGCGTCTCTGCGCCAACAAGCTCAGCACAAAGGCTTGAAGTGCTCGGGCAGATGGAAGTCGGGCTTCGCCTGGGGCGGCGTGCTCAGGCTCCAGTAGGTCTTCGCGCCCGGGGCGCCCAGGATCGCGAAGGCGTTGCCGCGCACGTCGGCCCGCTCACCCGTCCAGCCGAGCTTCGACAGGTCGATCGCGAGCTGCGCGCTCCAGCGGTCGTCGGCGGTACGGGTGGCCGAATGCGTGAAGCCCGAGCGGAAGTCGCGGTTGAAGCGCTTGCGCGGCTCGAAGATCTCGAGCTCGAAGTGCTGCCCGAGCGGGCTCACCTGGAACTCGTGGTAGGTCGGCTCTTTGGACGCGGCGACGAAAAGCTCGACGACGTCCCAGTCCCAAAGCCCCCACTGCGGCCCGTCGGTCGGAAGAGCGGCGTTCACGCGCGAAGGCTGTCCGCTCACCTCGAAGCGCGCCGAAAGCCGGCCGCCCGAATCGAGCGCGAGCGCGACGGTCACCGCGAGGCTCGCGGCGGCGCCTTTTTTTTCCTCGAAAACGAGCTGGAGCGGCCGGGGTTTGTTCAGAGGCAACGGAAGTACAGGTTAACCCAGCGGCCGTAAACGTCAAAGCCGACGCACTGGACGCTCAGCCACGGAATGGTGTTCCAGGTGCAGGCATCGCCGTACGTCTGGCAGGCGATCGGAGCGCTCCGGGCGCAAGCCGTGTAGGCATAGCAGCCGTTAGCCTGCGAGTTGGACGTGAAAGCCAGAGAGCCGACGAACATCGCCGCGGCGACGAGAAAAGTACGCATGAGAAGTCTCCTTGAAAAATTCGCGTTGAACCTAACGACGTTTGACGCGTTTTGTCAATTGGATGTCGCGAACTTCGCGATACCGTGCTTGATCAGGCTGCCGTGCTTGGCTTCGCAGTCGCCGTTGGCGGTGCAAAGGTTCATCTCGCCCTGGAAGAACACGCGCCCGTCCTTGATCTCGGTGCGGGTGCGCGAGAGCTTGAACAGGTAGTAGGCCTCGCCCGCCACCGGGTGCACTTCGAAGGTCAGGAAGCCCCCGCGCGAACGGAAGCTCGCGTTGGTGATCGTGCCGTTCTCGGTGGCCATCGTCATGTCCTGCTCCGGAAAGTCGACCAGCGTGATCTCCACGCCGCTGCTGCGACGCTTGACGGTCACGCGCGACAGGCGCTTCTCGAGATACTCGGTGTTGGCGATGATCGTGTCGACGAGCACGCGCCCGCGCTCGCCGATGACGTAGACCGTCTGCTCTTTCTCGCGCAGCTCGCGATAGAGCGCCACGACGTCGTCGTACTTGGGCGCGACCGCGTCGGGGAGCTTCGGCACCGCCTTGAGGGCGGCCTCGAGCTCCTGGTTGAGCGCCGGGCGACGGTACTTGTTGGTCCAGGCCGTTTCGTACTGGACGAGCGCCGCGTCGCGCGCGGTCTTCGCGTTCACGACCGACGTCGACAGATCGGCCGGGAGCGTCTTGGTGAGGTCGTCGATCTGCTGCTTGAGCGCATCGCGCCGCGAGTCGGCGCTGGGGAGGCGCGCGGCGTCCGCGCCGAGCTTGCCGAGCTGCGCGAGCGTGTCGCGGACCGCCTTGGGCAGATCGCGCGAGACGAGCTCGATCTTGGCGCTCGCGTCGGCGATTTCCTTTTCCCAACGGGAGATTTCCGACTGCTGCTGCGCCTCGGTGAGCATCGTCGTGTTCTCGTCGAGCAGCGTCCGCGCCGCGCTGATCGCGTTTTTGGTCGCGTCGTCGAGCGAGGCCATCGCCTCGTCGAGCGCGCTTTTGGCGAGGTCGAGCCGGTGGCTCACGCCGTCGCGCACGTCGCGCGCGGCGATGCCGGCGTCGTCGTTCGGGTCGACGGCCTTGGCGGCGATCTGGATGGCCGCGCTCTGCTCGCCGCTGGTGCCTTCGCGCCAGAAGAAAGCCTTGTTGTTCTGGAACGTGTGCGAATGCGGGTCGTAGTTCGGGTCCTGCGTCCCGTCGGGCAGCGTCAGGCGGGTCGAGCCGACCGGCAGCTCTTGAAGAACCGGCGCGACGACGTTGCTCTTCGGGGCCGAGCGGTCCTCGGCATGGCAGCCGCCGAGCGCGAGCGCGCCGAGCGCAACCGACAGGACGATCGTATTAGTGCGTTTCATGGTCGTCTCCCTCAGAAAAACATCACGAGCTCGAACGACATGTAGTCGTTCTTGACGGTGTTCACGCCGGCGATCGGCATGCAGTAAGCCCAGTTGACCTGGAACGGCGCCTTGAACTCCTTGCGCTTGTACATCTCGACCGTCGAGAAACCGACGCCGAACGTGGCGCTGTGGAGCGTCTGGCCCGTGTTGGCCTCGAGCAGGCGGTAGCGGAACGACTGGAAGCTGCCGTCGCCGTAGCTCGTCTTGCCCAGGCGCTGGACCGCGTACGCGGTGCCGAGGTTCAGGCCGAACGGAAACTCGTACTGGATCGACGTGCCGGCCTGGACGATGTCGCCGAGCTTGCGCGCGAGCAGCTCCTTGTCATTGGAGAGCGAGTCGTTCTCGTTCACCGGCAGGCGGCGGTCGAGGTGGTCGGGCAGCTGCACCGTGTAGCCGGCGTAGGCGTTCGTGCGCCAGGCGTGCTGGCGGTCGAGATAATGATCCGCGATGATCGTCGCGCCGATGTCGACCTGGCCGTCGCCGGTCGGCGTGTCGAGCGCGTTGTCGACGTTCGGGGCCACGCCCGTCGGAAGCGTCAGCTCGCCCTTCACGGCGAGCGAGTCCTGGGCTTCTTTATAGAGCTGGTACTTGCCCACGAGCTTGACGTCGCCGATGTTGGTCTTGGTGTACGAGCCGATCTCGTTGTAGCCGAGGCGCTTGAGCTTGGTGTTGACGGCGTTGTTGAGCTTGGCCTGGGCTTCCTGCGCTTTTTGAGGATTATCCTTGGCGACGTCGTCGAGCAGGCGC
>JACQAX010000054.1 GCA_016194795.1 Deltaproteobacteria bacterium
CGGCCCCGCGAGCGGCCAGCTGCCGCGCGTACTCCTCGCCAAGCCCGCTGGAAGCACCCGTAATCAGAGCCCGATGTCCTTTAAGTTCCATGTTTTTCCTTCACGAAAGCCGTAGTGGCCGGCAAGCTGAACGCGAACGTCGCGCCACGTCCGGTCTCGCTTGTGACCCAGATTTTTCCGCCATGGGCCTCGACGATCCCCTTGGTCACGTACAGGCCCAGGCCGGTTCCGAGCTGCGCGGTCTGCTCGGCCTGCCAGTAGCGGTCGAAAACGCGCGCCAGGTCCTCGGCGTGGATGCCAGGCCCGGTATCGCGCACCTCGAGGACCACCTCGCCCGACTCGTCGAGGCGAGCCGTCAGCGAGACGGAGCCGCCGGCGGGCGTGAACTTCAAGGCGTTCGTCACCAGATTCGTGAGCGCCTGGACCACGCGCTGGCGGTCGCAGTCGAGGTCGGGCAGACCCTCCGGCGGCTGCTCGACGAGCAGGTTGATCCCCGAGCGCTCCGCGAGCGGAAGGAACATCCTCGCCAGCTCCTCGAAGAGCGACTCGATGTCGCACGAAGAGCGGTCGAGCGGGAGGCGACCGAGATCGATGCGCTCGCTGTCGAGCAAGTCGGCGGTGACGCGTTCCATGCGGACGACCGCGTTGCGAAGGTACCCCATCGGCTTCGACTGCTGGGCGCCCAGCTCGAGGAACTCGACGTTCACCTTCATCGACGTCAGCAGGTTCTTGAGCTCGTGCGAGACGACGGCGAGCAGCTCCGCCCTGGCGGCCACCGAGCGCTTCAGAGAGCGCACGAGGCTCGCATTGTGAGCGGCAAGCGCCGTCTGGCGCGCGATCTCCTCGGCGAGAGCGACGTCCGCGTCGCTGAAATCGCCCTTGGCCTTGGCCAGAACCATCCGGCCGATGATCTCGCCGCGCGCGAAGAGCGGCACGACCACCCGCCCCGGAAACGGCAACCCGGTCCCAGCGGCCCTCGGCAAGGAGCTCGATGGCGCAAAAGTCACCCAGAAGCGGAACGGTGAGGTCGGTGACGCCCACGAGCAGCGCCTCCTGGTCGAGCGCCGTATTGAGAAGGCGGCTGATCATCGAGAGGCGGACCTCGTGTTTCGGCTCGATCGTCGGAAGCGTCTGCATCTTGGCTCTAATCCCCTCAGTCCCACGACATGTGGTACAGGCAACGCGAGTCGCCCAGAAAAACACACTCCGTCTCGGCCGTCTTCGCGAGCCGCGAGCTGATGTGCCCGAGCACCGCCGCATACACGCCCTCGCGAAACAGGCACATCCGCCGCGAGCCGACGTGCTTGGTTTTGAAAAGCTCGCTCACCGACTCGCGTGGCCGCGCCTCGGCGATGCAACCCTTGGCGTCGATGTGCAGCAAGCGGTACGTCCAGATCTGGTCGTAATGGTGCAGATGCTGCTCGTGCAAATCCTCATAGAGCTGCCGGGGCGAGACGGGCTTGGAAAGGACGCTGGCGAGCCTGGATCTGTGGTTCGTCAGAAGCGTCGTCGAGCCCATCTGGCGGATCTGAAAGTCGGTGAACCCGTCGTGCGCGAGCGAGGTCAGCAGATCGTCGGCGAAGAGCGGGCTCGCGAAGCCATCCTGCTCGGCGAACTGGGCTTGCTGCGTGCCGAGCGCGCGAAAGCGGCTTTCGGTGTACGCGTTTCCCCGCAGAAGACGCACGTACTGGGCGATGGCACGAATCGAACGGGCGCGCACGAGCTTCTGCTTCGGATCGGCGTAGCGCTCCGGCAGCGAAAGGGCGGCTTCCTCGTGAGTTTCGTGGCGGCTCATCTTGTCGTCGCTTCATCCGGCACGGTGGCCGCGCGTCGGGAAAAAACCCGCGCATCCACCAGAAATAACATCGAGCCCGCGATCACGAGAGCTCCCGAGAACAGCTGCCCCGGTGGCAGGATCCGGCCGAAGAGCACGCTCTCGGCCGCGAGCACCCAGGGAATCCGTGAAAGCGCGAGCGTCGACGCACGCTGAGAGTCTAACATCTTATAAAGGTAAAAGAAGCAATACTGCGCGAGGATCCCGATCACGACCGTGCCGGCGACGTCGACGAGATGGATGCGCGCCGGCTCGAAGTGCGACGCGTCGAACGCGATCGCCACACCCGAGCAGAGAGCGGCGACGAGGTAGCCACCCGCGATCGACTGGCGAATACTGAGGCGATCCAGCATCATCGACCGCGCGAGGACCGCGCCCGAGCCCTGGATGATACCCGCCGCGATGCCCCAGTACGAGACGAGCAATACCGCAGGATTGGTCAGCGTCGCCAACAGGCAGAGCGCCCCCGCGACGGCCGCCAGCCCCTGCAGCTTCTCCTTGAGAATCATCCGTCCGAGCAGCACGCCGAACACGCTGCCCATGGTGGCCGCGACGATCGCCGTGCTCGTGTGACCGGCCGCCTGCGCCTTGAAGATCAGCACCTGCGTCACCCCGAATAACGCGCCACGCACGAGGGTCCGCGAGTCGCGCAGCCCCCGGAGCACGAGCCGAGGCCAGAGCGCGAGATGGCCGACAAAAATGAATGCCGCGGCGATGCCGAAGAGGTCGAGCCCCCCGCCTTGTCCGCGCAGCCGCACGAAGAGATAGGCCAGAGCCACAACGCCGCCCGAGGCGATTCCGTAGGCGATTTTCCAGGGTGCGATGGTCCGATTCGACACGCCAATCCGGTATCGTAAATCACGAAGATGAGAAACTAAAAACTTGTCAAATCTCGTCGGTCAAAATAGACCAACGCAATATGATTTTACGCCATCTCGTCGTCTTTTTTGTCGGTGTCAACGCTTGCCTCGCGGGTGAAGTCCCCTTTGCCGACGAATCGGTCGTGCTCACCGCCCACGACGGCGTGAAGCTCTCGGCGAAATGGGCGATTCCGTCAGGCACGGCCCGCGCGGCGCTCGTCATCGTCCAGGGAAGCGGCAACGTCGGCACCGACGGCGACGTCAGCGGCCCGTACACGGGGCGCGGCTACAAAGGACAGAAAGCGAATTTGAGCGACCAGCTCGCCGAGCGCCTGGCGCGCGAAGGCATCGCGACTCTCCGCTACGCCAAGCGCGGCTTCGAAGACCAGGCACAGCTCGCCAACCAGACCGCCCCGTACCTCGTGCGGGACGCCCGCACGGCGCTCGAGGCGGCGCGCGCCCGTTTTCCCGGCGCCAAGAGCGGTTTCGTGGGCTTCAGCGAGGGCGCTCTCGTCGCGGCCCTCGTGGCGGCGGAGACGCCGGTCGACGCCCTCTTCCTTCTGAGCCTGCCCACGCGCTCGATCGACGACGGCCTCGCCTTTCAGTTCGTGCAATGGCCGGTCGAGCTGCTCGCCCGCAAGCTTCCGCATACCGCCAACGGCGAGCTCGTCGCCGGAAACCTCGCGCTCCCGTTTCTCGGCCCGGTCGGCGACAAGCTCGACCAGGACCACAACGGCTCGCTCTCGCTCGACCGCGAGCTGATCCCCGCGTACCGCGAGATGCTCTCGGTGGTGCTCGGGATGCTGAGCAAGCCGCCCTTCGAGGCGTGGTACCGGTCGCTGCGCGCGTTGCCGCCGTTCGCGCAGATCGCCGCGCGCGTCTCGGCGCCGGTTTTCCTGTACCAGCCGCTGGAAGACGCCCAGGACCACTGGAGCTGGGTCGTCGCCGACCAGTCGCTCTTCACCGGCAACGCCGGCCGTACGCAGCTTCGCCTGTTCGCCGGCGTCGGCCACGCGTTCGCGCCGATGGACGGCGAGCTTGGCGACACGAAAACCTCCGGGCCTTTTTCGCCGGCCCTGCTCGACGCGCTGGCGGCCGACTCGCAGTCGCTGCGCTGACCGGGTCAGGCCGCGGGCTTCGCGATCCTGCGATCGTCCGTTCCGATCTGAATGCGCGAGTCCCAGAGCGCGCGAAACTTCTCCGCGTGGGCGCGCGCCAGCTCCGAAAAAGCCCCGCTCAAATGGAAGGCGAGCCCCAGCTCGTTGCCGAGAGAAGGCAATCGAATCGGGCCGAGCTCCCGGCCGGCGAGCTTGAGCACCTCGTACCCCCAGAACTGATAGAGCCGATCCATCTTGAACTTCAGCACTCCGCCGGCGAGCACCTCGTGGTCTCCCATCGCCTGATGGTAGAGCACGTGCATCGCGCGCATGACGTCGCGAAGCTCGTTGGCCAGCGCCTCGTCCGCGCGCGCGAGCGGCGAGATCGTATACGAGCTGTCCCAGCAGACGTCGAGGTTCGACTTCGCCGCCCGAGCCAGGACCTCGCTCACGGCCTCGGCGTGCTCGACGAGGCCCAGCTCGCGGAACTGAGCCAGCAGCGGGAACGGCATGTGGAAGCGCCGGCAACGCTCGGCGGTGATCGAACGGTACGCCATGAGTGGGACCAGCGAGGCGCCCTCTTCGCGCACGACGATCTGATGGCACGCGACGAGGTCGGTGCCGTCGACCGGCAGGGGATCGCTGTACTCGCGCTGATAGCCGTCGAGCTTCAGGTCGAAGTTCTTCGTCAGAAGCGACCACGTCCGCGGATCGGTCTTCCGCGTGTCGTACGGGCATTCCAGGACGACGATTCGCAACTTACCGGGCATCTCCAGCTCCCCAAAAGGATTATAGGCCGCAAATGTTGGCGAATGGTCAAAGAAGTCGGTCGGTAGAGCGCTTGTTTTTCAGCACCTCGCGATTCAGCCGCGAATTGAGCGAGTTGCCTCGCTCCGCCCGACAAAACAATGCCCTAACCGCGGCCCTCGGCGATGCGATATAATAAGCATCAGCGCTCGCCCGAGGGGGAAATACCGTGTCGTACGTATTGGAAAACAAAAACGAACTCAAACGCCTCGAAGAACAGTCCGCTTCGCCCGACTACGACGTCGCGCGCGAGCTGGCCGATGACCTGCCGCCGAGCGGCGCGCGCATCCTGGACGCAGGCTGCGGCTCGGGGGTCGTGGCGCGGTTTCTCGCCCGGCGCGATCCGAGCTGCAAGGTCACCGGCTGCGACTTCGTGCCCGACCGCGTGGCCGGCGCCGCCGAGCTCGCCAAGGGCATCGGGAACGTCGAGTTTCGCGTCGAGGATCTGCGCAGGATCTCGCTGCCCGACGCCTCGTTCGACTACGTCGTGTGCCGCTACATGCTGCAGCACCTCGAGGCCGATGCGCGC
>JACQAX010000055.1 GCA_016194795.1 Deltaproteobacteria bacterium
CGGCTTGGCGAGCTTGGCCAGGCCCATCATGACCTCGACGTCCTTCTCGCGCGTCTGCTTGAACATGAAGCCCCGGATCGGCCCCTCGGCCTGCAGGAGGGCGTCGCCCTGCGAGAGCTTGTTGTCCATGTACGGCTCGATCGAGCGCTCGTTGATCGTCTTGAACGTCGGAGCCATGACGAAGAACGTCAGGAAGATCGACAGCCCGATGATGAGCTGGTTGGGAGGCATCTGCTGCGTGCCGATGGCCTGCCTGAGAAAGCTGAGCACGACGACGATGCGGGTGAACGACGTCATTAGGATCAGGATCGCCGGCGCCAAGCTGAGCACCGTCATCATGATCATGATCTTTAAGATATTGGCCACCTCGACGGGCTTGCCCGCCTCGGTGAGCCCCAGCGAGATCGTGGGGATGCCGACCGAAGCGCGCGTCGCCGAGCCCTGCAGCGGAGCCGAGCCGTCGCCGCCCGCCGCGAGCGCCGCGAGGGGCGTCGCGCAGATCAGGAAAAAGGCGGTGAGGAGGAACGCACGCTGCATTGTCGTCATGAAAGTGGCTTGAGCTTCGTCAGTTTTTCCTTGATGCTCGCCCGGAGCGGGCTGAGCTCGATCTTGTCGGTCGTCTTCTCGGCCTTGGCCGCCAGGTCCCGCACGCCGTCATAGCTGTCGTAACCCTTGTGGTCCGGCGAGAGATCGATCTCCTTGGCGACCGTGGCGTCCTTGTCGAAGCTGTCGAGGTGCTTCTCGAAGGTGCCGCCCCAGAAACGGTCTTCCATGTACTTGTCGACGTTCACCTCGGGACCGAGCTTCGAGATGAGCGAGATGCCGTCGTTGGAGACGCCGACGACCAGGTACTCGCCGGTCACCTTCACGAGCGAGATGCTCTTCTTGTTGCCGAGGTAATGGCTGGCGACGACCTGGATGAGGCGCTCCTTCTTGCCGAACGGGAGCTTCTTGAGCTTGCCCGCGTAGCGCTTGACGCCGAAGGCGAGGCCCACGAAAAGCGCGAGCACGCCGAAGAGCGCGATGGCCATGCGGGCGAAGTGGCGCGTCGGATCGGCTGAGATGCCGATCGGGCCGCTTTCGGCCGCGGTCTTTTTACCCGACAGCCGCTCCGTGAGCCCGTCGGGCCGGCCGATCGGCTCGGCCGCGCTCGCCGGCCGCTGGGTGGCGTCCGCGGTCTTCTCGACGCCGCTGATCGGCGGCTGCGCGAGCGCGGCCTTCACCGAGTCGGGGTTGTTGATCCTTCTCTTCGGGCGCGGCATCGCTCGGTGGCGCCTGCTCGGCGGCGACCGCGGCGACCGCCGTCGCGGCCGGGGTCTTTTCGCGCTTCTTCGCCGCCTCGAGGGACTTTTCGGCCTTCGCCAACGCGCCCGGCGCGATCGCGTCCTTGATGAAGACGCGCACCGATTTCGGGTTGTTGTTCCAGAACGAGATGCGCCCCTTCGCCCACTGCGCGTCCTTGCGCAAGATCACCCGCATGCGGGCCGTCTCCGGCGTGTAGGGATAGGTGAAGATCTTCTGCACCTCGCTGCCGTCGACGGCCTGGATCGCCGCGCGGTCGAGCTTGGCGGGCTTCAGCGCGAACTGCACGAAGTTTCGCTCGAAGCTGGGCTTCAGGCTTTTGGCGGCCAGCGGCCGGTCGAAAACGAGGTCGACGCTCACGCCCGCGTTGGAGCGCTTCACGTTGACCGAGGTCAGCTTGGCCGGAATGCCGGCGAAGAGCTCGCCCGGCGTGAAAAAGCCGATCGAGAATGCGGCAACACTAAGCAGAACTTTGAGCATCGCGCCTCCTGCGCTTGAAGCCGGTCCAATCCGTGGACGGGCTTATTTCAACTGTTCAATGCGTTCGACGGGCGAGATGATGTCGGTAAGGCGGATGCCGAACTTCTCGTTGACGACGACGACTTCCCCGCGGGCCACCAGCTTCTCGTTGACGAGCACCTCGAGCGGCTCGCCGGCGAACTTCGAAAGCTCGACGACCGAGCCCTGCGCGAGCTGGAGAATGTCGCGAATCATCATCTTCGTGCGCCCGAGCTCGACGGTCACCTTCAACGGGATGTCGAGGATGAAGTCGAGCGTCTGGACGGGCGCCGACTGGGCGCCGCCTTTCGGGGCCGAGGGCGCCACGCCGCCCGGGGCGCCGCCGGACGGCCCGGGTGCCGGGGCGCTTCCTGCGCCCGGAGCACCGGCTTCCATCCCACCGAGGGCGGCCGCCATCGCTGCCGCCGCGTCGTCCATCGATTGTGCCGAAGTTTCAGCCATTCTTACACACTCCCTATCAAGAGTTTTCTACCGGGTGGGTCACCTGAACCGCCCGATTGCCCCGCGAGATCCCGAAAAGGCATTTGAATTTCGGAACGCCCTCGAGGAGCAGGTTGAGTTCCCCATCCGCGTCCTGCGTCAGGGGAATGATGTCACCGATGTTCAAGTTCACGAGATCGCCGACCGTGATCGCCGTCTCGCCGAGGTTCACCACCACCTCGGTCTCAACATTATGGAGATGCTCGCCCAGCGCCTTCGTCCACAGCTTGTCCTTGCTGTCGGTCTCGGCCTGGAACGTCGCATTCAATTTCTGTTTGATGGGCTCGATCGTCGAGTACGGGATGACGAGGGCGATGGTGCCGCTCGCGTTCTCGAGCTCGACTTCGAAAGTCGTCGAAATGATGACGTCGCTCGGAGGAACCACGCCCACGAACTGGGGGTTCACCTCGGTGCGGACGAAGCTGATCTTGGTCTTGTGCACCGGCGCCCACGCTTCCTCGAGATCGGCGATCGCCAGGTCCATGACCTTCTTGATGATCGAAAGCTCGATGTGCGTGAATTCCTTGCCTTCGATCTTCGTGTACGGGCGGTCGGTGCCGCCGAAGTACGAGTCGACGAGCGCGTACGCGAGCTTCGACTCGAAGACGAGCAGCGCGGGGCCGCGCAGGGCCTCGAAGCGCATGATCGACATGCAGCTCGGGATCGGGAGCGTGTTGACGAACTCGCCGAACTTCAGCAAGTCGGTCGAGATGATCGAGATCGAGGCTATTTTCCGGAGGCTGTTCGACAGCGAGATACGGAACAGGCGGATGAAACGCTCGTAGATGATGTCGAGCGTCGGCATTCTGCCGCGGATGACGCGGTCCTGGTTGGTTAAGTCGTACGCGGCGACTTCCTGCTCGGGAGCCGCCTCGACACCGCCCCCGCCGCCACCGGCGTCGCCGCCGGGAGCCGCGCCGCCGCCGAGATCGAGGTTGCCCTCGCTCACGGCGGTCAGAAGCGCGTCGACTTCATTTTGGGTCAGAACCTGATTCATCCTTGAATCCCCTGAGTACTAGTTGCTGATCGCGAAATTAGTGAAGTAAACGCCCTTCACCTTACTCTGCAGCATGAAAGCGTTGATCGACCTCTTGATATCGTCCTTCAGCTGCTCCCTGCCTTCGACCGCATTGAGCTCGGTGGCCTTCTTCGAGTTGAGCAAGTTGATGATCGTGTCCCGGACTCTCGGCTGCTTGACGTCGAATTCCTTTTCCGGCACGCCCTGCTCCAGCTCCAACGACACGTTCATGCGCACGTACCGGGGGCTCGTTCCGGCCCCCGTGGTCAGATTCACCGTGAACGGCTCCAACGCCAGCATCTTGCCCGCGTCCGAAGCGCCACCCGACGAGCTACTTCCGCCGTGTTCGCCTCCACCGCCGTGCCCACCACCATGTTCTCCACCATGCTCACCACCACCACCATGTTCGGCCGAAGCGTCCCCATGCCCGCCCCCGCCCTTCGCCTGACCTTTGACGATGTCGTCCACGGTCGGCGCCGACTTCTCTTTCTGATGCGAAACGAGCAGCACCCCTACGATGCCGATCGTAGCCACCATGTTCACGAGCGAGGCGATGAGAACCACCTTGCTCGTGCCACCAGACGCCGACACTTCTCCAGATGCTTTATCTTCTGCCATTTTGGTCAGACCTCTGTCCCAGGACTGGTTGAGCAAGCGATGTGCCACGCGGCGCCGCGGCCACGACCACTAGGCAGATCCGGCTGGCTGCCGCGAAATGCTTGGCGAAATCACCCGAGCGGCGCCGGGGTCATCCTGGCCGCGCGACTCGCGCCGGAGCCATTTTGTCGGGATCGAGGCGCTGGATCGCTGACGCAGACAAAATTTTGGCGGGCCTCATGCCTATTTGCTCCAGGCCGTCCGCGAAAGCACGACGCGGTAACCTTCCGGGTCCTCGAACGTACGCCCGTCCCGATCCCAATACGGGTTGCGCGACGCGACCGCGATGAAGCCGGCCGCAAGCATCCGGTCGGCGGTCAGCTGCCATTCCGCCGGATCGGAGACGTAGAAGACGAGCAGATGTTCCTCGGAAGGGCAGCGCGGCGCCTGATGCCCGCGCTCCCGCGTGAACTCGAAGTGGTACGGCGCCGCGGCCGCGCCCAGCATCACGCCGTCATAGCCTTCGTGGCCGTCGAACGCGCCTAAAACTTCAAGACCCAATCCCTTGCGGTACATCTCGGAGATGCGCTCGAGCTGATTCGTGGGGCGGGCCACCCGCAGCTTGACGCTCTTCACGTCAATCCTTGCAGCCGGCCGTCGCCCGAAGCTGCGGCAGCTCGGCGTCGACGATCTTCTCGACGTCGGAGGCGTAGTCCGAAAGCTTGGGACAGTTGCCGTGGCACATCCCGTTCTCGTAAAGCTGCTCGAGCAGGGCCTGCCTGCCCTCGCAGGCCTTGGCCTTGATCGTGTCAGGCGGGTGCCGCAGCTCGACGCGCACCGGAATCGTCCAGGCCTGGAGATCGGCCCACTTCGGATTGTGGTCGACATTCCAGAGGAAGTCTTTGCGATCCTGGCCGGTCACGAAAGGAATGTTGAGCGCCAACGCCGAGATATCCATGATGTCGCCCGTGTTGTGGCAGCTCCCGACGTGCCCGCCCTTGAGCGCCTCGGCATAACTTGCCGGGTCGGGCTGGTCGCCGGACTTATGGATAACGTTGGCCCGCACCCACTCGCTCAGGGCCAGGATCGTGTCGCGCTGGTTGCCCTTGAGCCACGGCGACGGAAGCCCGGTGCCGAGCTCGGCCACCCACCGCGTGGCGTAGCCCGGGGCGCGCCGAAGCGCCTCGTAACCGAGCAGCTGGTCGAGCTGCGGCCGGTCGTACGTCGTGAGCGACCACGGAACCTTCTTGTTGAGCTCGGTGTACAGCGCCCAGGCCGCGTGGCGCAGGTGAAGCTCGAGCATCTCGTCGTCGTGGATGCCGCGATCGTACGGTACCTTGAACGGCGGCAGCTTTCCGTCGGTCTCGAGCAGCTTGAGAAGCGCGCGGAGCCGATCGCGCTGCTTGCCGTCCTTGAGCCCGATCGCCTCGCGAACGTTCTTGTTCCGGTCGAGAAAAACGTCGTAGCGCTTCAAGTCGGCGGCGGTCACGATGCGCGCCACGTCCGCGACGCAGCTTTGCATGTTTCCCTGGGCGGGCCCGCTCGTGGCCGTCTTGCAAGCCGGTACGGGCTCGTCGCCCCGGGCGAGGGCCGAGCCGAACAGCACGAGGCACAGGCAGAACAGGTACAAGCCCAGGGTGATTTTCTCGTCGAGACCGAAGCGCATCCACGCAAGGCTACCGGTCGCGCCCCTGCCGTGTCAATACGGCCGGAAGCGCTCAGTCGTGGCGCCAGCCCTTGTACTGGACCGTCGCCGAGCGCGCTCCATGCGAGCGCAGGCTGGCGAGCTTGGTGCGCGCGAGCGAACGCACGAAGGTGAGCGTATCCCGCAGGCTGTACTTGAGCGGAATCACGTATTTCCTGATCTGGTAATTCAAGACGATGAAGCTCGTCAGCTCGAAGAGCGGGTTCGGCGGAAGCTTGACGAGGTAGTTGACGACCAGCCCGCGCAGGAACGGGAACTTCACGACCAGGGGGCCGAGCGTGGAGAGATTTTTCTGTCTTCTCTTGAGCTCGGGCGTGAACTGGTTGATCACCGAGTAGTCGAACATGTCGGGCGCCGCGTTCTCCAGGCCCGCGTTCTTCTCGAGCAGGTCGTGCTTGACGCAGTACTTGTGGATGTCGGTCCCGATGTACGGCGTGCAGATCGTGAACGAGAAGTAATCCGGTTTGCACTTCAGATTGATGTCGAGCGAGTCGAGATCGTGCTGCCAATGGTCGGCGCCCTCGTCGGCGCAAGGAACGCCGAGGATCGTGTTCGTGTAGGTGCGGATCCCGTGCTTCCGGAAGAGCTCGAACGACCGGATCATCTTCTCGTTGGTGACCGGCCGGAGCATCACGTCGCGCCGGAGCTTCTCGTTGCCCGTCTCGATCGACATGCAGATCGAGCCGCAGCCGGCTTCCTTCAGGAGGCGCACCATGTCCTCGGAGATGCGGTCGGGCCGGATGAGGCAGTAGAACGGAAGGCGATCGACGAAGGGGAGCTCGTCGAGCGACTCCACCAGGCGGCCAAGCGGGTTCTTCTGCGTCGGGGTGTCGAGATTGGGGATTCCGCTGAAGTCCTTGCCGTTCTTGAGGCGCTGGAGGACCTCGATGAACGGGTAGTCGCCCTCGCCTTTGCACACCGCCTCGATCCCCAGGTCGGTCACGCATTCCGGCTGATAGGTGACGTGCGGGCCGCCGGCGATCACCGGGATTTTCGGATAGCGGGCCTTGATCGCGCGCGCGGCCTCGCGGATGGCCGGGTAGTCGACGGACATGAGCGAGAAGGCGATGAGATCGGGGCGAAACTCGGCGATCCGGGCGAGATAATCGTCGGTGACCACGCAAAGATCCGTGACGCCGCTCTCGGCCTTGACGTAGCTCGACAGGTGCATGATGCCGAGGGGGTCCGAGCCGATCAGGACGTTCTTGATGATGAACAGGACTCGTGGTCCGACGGCGCTCGTCATGGGCTATCCCTCTCCCTGAGGTTTAATAGTATCATGCTGAGAATGAAGACCGCGCATCTTTCGCTTTTGCGCTGCCTCGAGTGCGGCCGCGACCTGAGGATCGCGCGTGTTTTCCAGCAGGGCGAGCGTGAAGACGAAATCCGGCTCGGCGTGCTCGGCTGCGTGGGCTGCCCCGCCGAATACCCCGTCATCGAAGGGGTCGCGGTATTCTTCGAGGCGAAGGTCGCCCCGGCCTTCCTTTCGATGCACGAAAAAAAGCAGTGCGCGCTCATGGGGATGAGCGTGGCCGAAACGCCGGCGCCGCTCAGCGCCGAGCAGCTGAAAACCAAGCAGGTGACCGACAACTGGAGCTTTCAATGGAACGAGGTCGCGCGCTGGGACGCCACCGACTTCGAGCAGGACGACTTCAAGGGCGCGGCGGCTTTTTCCCGTTTCATCCCGCTCGACGCGGCCGAGTATCGCGACCGGCGCGTGGTGGTCTGGTGCGGGGGCAGCGGCCGGGAGGCGTACCACGTTTCAAAGCTGTCGCCGGCCCTGCTCGTCGTGAACGACATCGGCGACGAGCTGTATTCGGTTCCGAAGCTGCTCGGCGGCGCCTGCGAAACGCTACTGCTCCGCTGCGACATGCTTCGGCATCCCCTGAAGCCCGGATCAGTCGACGTTTCGATCTGCGACCATGCCTTGCAGCACGTCGTCGACCGGACCAAAGGTTTTCAGAGCCTGGTCGAGGTGCTCAAACCGCGGGGCATGGTCGCGATCTGCGTCTACAGCCGGGAGAATAACTTCCTGATGACCCGGCTCGTGGAGCCCTCGAAGAAGCTGCTCCATCGCCTTCCCCTGCGCCTCCTGAGAGCCGCCTCGGCTCTTCCGGCGGTCGCGCTCTACGCGCTGATTCACCTCGCCTACGTGCCGGCGCGGCGAGTCCTGCCGGCGTCGTTCTGCAAACGGCTCCCGCTGTTCGAGCACATGATTTTCTGGTCGCGCTCCGACCTCGCGTTTCTCTCGATGGCTTGCTTCGACCTGCTGCACGCCCCGGTCTCGCATCATTTTCCGCGCGAAGAGGTGCTTCAGCTGGCCGGCGCAAGCGGGATCGCGTGCCGCACGTTGGAAAACACGCACGGAACCACCTGGAGCCTGGTCGGAACGCGGGACGGTTGAGCCGCCGCTATTTCACGCACCCGCCGGTACCGGGCGCGGGAGCGCCGGACGGCGGCGTGAGATCGCGCCCGCACGAGAAGTCGAACAGGTCGAACAGCGCGTCGCTGTTGGCGTCGCGCACGGTCAGCGCGGGCAGATCGAAGATCGTCTCGATGAAGCGCGTGATCGCGGTGTGGTCGTGCGGCACGTGCGAGACCGAGCCCATCTTCGCCCACGGGCTGATGGCCACGAGCGGCACGCGCGGGCCGAAGTCCGGATACGGCCAGGCCTTGCGGCCCGTCGGCAGACAGCCTTTCGGAGGCGCCACGTGGTCGGCGAAGCCGCCGCCCTCGTCGAAGCTCCAGAGGATCGCCAGGCGCGGCCACTGCGGGCTCGTCACGGCGTGGTCGTAGAGCTTCTTGAGCCAGACCTCGCCGGCCTGCAGATCGGCCGTCGGGTGGTCGTCGTTGACGTTTTCGTCGGCGTCGACGAAGGCCACGTTGGGAAGGTCGCCGCGGTCGAGCGAGTCGAGCAGCTCCTGGTAGGTGTGCACGCCGGGTTCCTGGTTGGTCCAGCCGAGGGCGCCGCTGAAGGGCTCGCTGTCGGAGTACGCGCCCCACGTGAACCCCTTGTTCATCAGGCTCCTGAAAATCGAGTTCGTGTCGGGATCGGGATACGAGATGCCCGTGTCGACGACGCCCGCGTTCCAGCCGAACATCATGAAGTTGCGCACGCCATAGGTGCCGCTCTGCATGGGCGCGAAGTGGCGGTCGCTGAGCGCGTAGGTCTTGGCGAGCCAGTAGTAGAGCGGGATGTCGCTCGACTCATACTGCGACATCACGAAGTGCCCGTCGGTGCCCGTGCCCGCAGCCGCGCTCTTCACGAAGCCATCCATCTTGCCGCCGTTGACGCCTTCGAGCATCGAGGTCGACTGGTGCGTGGGATCGGTCTGGATGCAGGTGGTATTGGCGTGAAACGGCGCCACGGCGTTGCCGGCGGCGTCGAGGTTCACGTAGCTCGGGGGCGTGCCTTCGGTCGCGGGCTGGCCCTGGTCGTGGAGCTTGCCGAAGAGGTGGTCGAAGCTGCGGTTCTCCTTCATCACGACGATCACGTGGCGGATCGGGATGTTCCTGGTGACGTCGGGCGTGATGCCCAGCGTATCGGACGCGCGCGCGCCGGCGACGAAGGCGCAGCCCGCGCGGGCCGAGGCAAGCGAGTCGAGCGTGGTCGGCTTCGCGCCGCAGCCCATCGGGCCGTCGGCCGGAGTCGTCATCGCGTCGATCGAGTCGAAGCCCCACTTCGAGGGACCGCACGACATCGCGGCGCTGGCCGCGGCCGTCACGAGGCAAACCGCCAGAAGGGTGAGAAGCTCGAGCCTGTTCATTTTTTTCTTCGTATGGTGCTTCATTTCGCGGGTACTCCGAGTTCGATGGGTATTCCGAGGCTGAGGCCCACGTAGGGCGAAAGGGGCCCGTTCGTGGTGTAGGTGACCGGGCTTCCGCTATAGACGGTTTTGGCGCCCTCTTCGCTGACCTTGGTATCGAGCGCGACCCACCAGCCCTTGCCGAAGAGCTTGCGGACGCTCATCACCGCTTCGAAGCGCTCCTTCTCGGTCGTCGACCCGAAGGCCGAGTCGTGGGTGTCGAGCAGCGACGTGCCGTACAGGGCCTCCATGACGATGCTGAAGCTGTTCTTGTAATCGTACTGGCCGTGTAAACCGACCTCATTGTACAGGGTGGAGTCCGAGAACGACCCGGGCGCGCGCAGCGCCTCCTGCACGAAGGCCGTGAGGGTGAGGGCATGCTTCGGATTGAGGTACGAGGCGCCGAGGCTGTAGCGCAGGCTGAACGCGCCGTTCACGCCGGCCAGGCCGTCGAGGTTGTTGATCGTGTCGTACTTGTCGAGCGGGGTGCCGAGCGCGGCCACGCCCGAGAACGCGGCGTCGGCGCCGCCGCTCATGTAGGGGCTCCAGTTGCTTTCAGGCGTCAGGCGATAACCGAGCTCGCCGTTGCCCTTGAGGTAGCCACCGGCGAAAAAGAAGCCCGGGTGCTGGTTGCCCGCGTAGCCGCCCGTGGCGCCCGCCTGCGCGTTCCAGGTAAGAACGTATTTGCGGCCGTCCCAGCTCTTCACGCCGTCGAGCTCCAAGGCGACGTGGCCGGGAATCTGCTCGCCGTAGGTTCCGGTGCCGAAACCGGCGCCGACGCTGATGCCGGAGGTCTTGGTGGTGAACTCCGGAGCCTTCGGGGACACGGGATCTTCGGCGTAGGCACTGAGGGCGAGGAACGCAGCCGCGAGCGCGACGGTGTAATGTCTCATTTCGTTTTCTCTCTCTTGGGAGAGATACTTTACAAGCAACATGCCACCGGCACGGCCAAGGATATCGGGTGTTTGAGCGCCGCTGGTTTTCCAGCAATTCGTTTACCGCTGACAGGTGTGGAGGAGTTGAGCGCTGCTCAAAATCCGGCAGCGCCAAACCCCCGCCGGTCGAAGGGCGGCAATTACTGCCGTTTGGCACGGTGTAGGCAAAGAGAGGCGCCCGTGGAGCGAAGAAATCACTGTAGCAAAGCGCCATCTCCGTCGATGAATTTAAAAGAATGTTGTCACTCGTCGGCGCAATCATCGTCATCGCTTCAGTCGTCGGAGGTTACCTTTTCGAAGGGGGCCATCTCGACGTCCTGATCCAGCCCGCCGAGCTCATCATCATCGCCGGCGCGGCGGGCGGCTCGCTCATCATCTCCTGCACTCCGGCGCTCATCAAATCGATCATCCAGCAGCTGCTCGGCATCCTCAAGGGCAACGGGCCCGGCAAGGACGCTTACATGGAGCTGCTCAACCTCTTGTTCGAGCTCACCAAGACGGCCAAGGCCAACCCGCTCTCGATCGAAGCCCACGTCGACAACCCGGAATCGTCCGAAATTTTCAAGAAATACCCCGGCGTGCTCTCCAACCACCACGCGATGGATTTCATCTGCGACACCATGAAGGTCCAGCTCTCGGGCTCGATGTCGCCCTACGACCTCGAAGACCTCATGGAGTCCGACATCGCCGCGCTCCACGACGAGGAGATGAAAGTGCCCGCGATGATGGCCAAGACCGGTGACGCGATGCCCGGCCTCGGCATCGTCGCCGCCGT
>JACQAX010000056.1 GCA_016194795.1 Deltaproteobacteria bacterium
GAGTGGAGCAGCGAAGGTCGCGGTAAGCTCGATCGCAAAACCGTGATCCGCTACGCCGACGACGGCAAAACCGAAGTCGCCGAGTACCAGCGCCCCGCCGCGGCCCCAGCAGGCGAAGACTGGAAACCGATCCCGACACCCGGCCACTGATTGCCCGCTCCACCATCCCTGCGGGGGCGCCCGGCTGGCCAGCGCGTCCTCCCCATTGGCGTTGTGGCATTTCGGTGCGCGCTCCCGCACCCTTCGTTCGAATCCCGATAATTCGAATCCCGATCGTGCGAATCCCGACGTCTTCCGTCGCTCCATCGGTCTGCTCGTTTTCCCAGTGGCCCTCGTGAAAACATCACAACGCCAATGGGGAGGAGGCGCGGCGAGCTTTGCCCCCCCGGACCCCTTGGCCCAGGCTCAGAGGGGGCGGGCGAGCGCAAATACGCGGGCGGTGCCGTAGTCGATCGCGGCCAGCTCACGAAAGCCGACGGACTCGTAAAATTTTACCGGGCCGTGGCCGCAGAAGACGTGGATGCCGCGCGCTGGCGTTTGCTCGCGCAGGTCAGCGGCGAAGCGCTCGATGAGCTGGCGTCCGACGCCTTGTCCACGGACACGCTCGTCGAGGTTGACGTGCAGGTGCGCGGGGTAGTCGCGCGCGAGCGCGCGCAGGACGCCTCGCTCAAAGCAACCCTCGGGGCCTCGCTCGAGTCGGAGCGCGCGCTTCACGAACCGGCGCGTGTCCGCGTTCGCGACCCCGCCGAAGACGAGCCTCGCGAGCAGCGGGAGCGTGAACCGGAGCGCCCGCTGGCGCTCGAACGCGCGCGTGTCGGGACACCCAGTGAGATAACCGACGATCGCCCCGTCGCTCTCGGCGACGTACGCCCACTCCGGAAGAAGCTTCTGGTACGGGCCAATCCACTGCTCGGCGAAAAACGGCCAGCGCTCGCGCTCGATCGGAGCGCCGCTCCTGCCGGTAAGACAGCACAGCTCGCGAACGCGTTCCCAGTCGGCCGGACCCGGCGTTCGTCGAAGCGTCACCGCTCCTGGTGCACGCATGAGTCGGGCTTCGGCGCTTCGACCACTTTCACCGTGAGCGGGCTCAGGTTGTGGATGTGCACCGCGGTCAAGATGTCGCCGCGGTCACCGTCGCCGACGAAGAGGTCGATGCGATCGTGGCGAATCGCGCCCCCGATGTCCTCGGCGCGCCAGTAGCCGTCGTGGACTTTGCCGCCAGGGAGCTTCATCCCGTCGGTCTCGGCGATGTAAACGACCGAGCCGAGCGCGACGACTTCGGGGTCGACCGCGACCGTGCGGAACGGCACGAGCTGGCAGCGACCGACGCCGTAGCCGTAGCGCGCATCGGAGACGAAGTAGCGGATCTCGCCGTCCTTGCGACCGGCGAAGTTGATGATCCGGCCGTCACGCAGCCGGCCGGTGCCCTCGATATCGACGGCCCGGTGGTACTGGTGGCTCACGCGCGCGAGCAGCTCGCCGTCGAGGGTGCGCAGCTCGTCGGTGACGGGAAACTGGGCAAACTCGTCTTCGAGCACCACGTAATAATACGTGTTGCGCAGGATCACGTTCGGAGAGCCGTTTTCGAATGCGAGCGCGCCCGCGCTTGTGACGAGCCCCAGCAAAAATGCGACGACGATTTTCCGCATGTGTCCCCCAGCGAAAAATCGTCGTCGCAACGCTTCCGTTTGTAAAGCCCCGGTGGCATTTTTGAATGCCGCGCCGAGCTAGCTATTCGTCGTGTCGGTCGGGCCGAACGTGGCGGCCGTCGCACCGGCCCGTGAACGCGTGGTTGGCCGCGCGTTCCTTCGGAGCCGTTTCGAGCAGCTTGCGGATGCCCGGCACGTTCACCTTGACGAGCTGGTCGACGTCGCCCTGCCCCGGCGAATGCGTGTAGCCGAGCTCGAAGAGGATCGACCAGATGCCGTGCTTCCAGAAGGCGTAATCCTCGTAGGTGCCGTTGGCGGCATAAATAACTTCAGTTGAGTTTCCCGTCGGGTAGTGGCTTTCGACGACCGACGCCTCCACGAGCCGCTTGAACTCCTCGTCGTACGGCGTCGAGAGGTCGGGCGTGCCGAGCCCCCACGGGTAAACCACCGCCGGCGAGAAGGTGTGCAGCGTGGCGCTCGCCACGATGCCCTCGCGATCGACGAACTGCGCGAGCAGCGCCGTCGACTTGAGCTTGTGCGGCCCCTCGGTGCCGCACGGGCCCGGGTAGTCGCGGTTCGGGTCGCGCGAGGAGCTGCCCGAGTCGCCTTCGTAGCGGTTCTTCGCGTTGTAGCCGGTGATGTTCAGCACGGGAATGACGTACACCGTCTGCCCGCCGAGCGGAGCGGCGGCGAGGCTCGCGGCCACCCCGAGCGCCACTTCCGTCGAGCCGTACTCGTTGCCGTGGTGGGTCGAGACGACGAGGTTGTGCATCGGCCCGCTGCCGATGCGCAGGCCCTCGACGACCTGTCCGCTGTCGGTGGTTCCGAGCTCGAAGAGCGCGGCCGTCTTGGGATTCTTTTTGACGACCTCGCGCAGGAAGGCTTTTACGTCGCTGTACTGCGTCTGGGACGGGTCTCCCGAAAAGAAAAGACCGGGAGCAAGCTCGATCTGGGCTGAGGCGTGGGCGGTCGCGTGCGCGGCGGCGAAAGCCAGCGTGGCGCACGTAAGTCGGATGGCGCGGTTCATGTGTGTGTCTCCTCCGTGTGACTGGGAGAATACTACCGCTCTCGCAAGCCGCCGGCAATGCCTCGTCGCTATTTACACACGGTCTTGCCGTTGACCATGAGCTCCGAGCGCCCGTCGAAGGGAGCGGTCCCCCCCAGGAGCCGGCACGCATCGACGGCCTTCGCGTGCACGTCGCCGGCGTTGGTCTTGTTCGGAAAACAGGCTTCCTCGCAGCCGTAAACCGGGTCGTATTTCTGCGGATGGATGATCGCGTCGAAGTTGCCCTTGGGACAGGTGACGTTCGCGATGCAGGCGCAGCCGTCGGCGCCCACGTCAAAGCAGATCTCGCCCTTCTTTTTCGACTCCGCGCAGTCGGCGTGGAACTCCCTGGCCTGGTCGGCCGAGACCTTCTTCTGGGAGTACGTGAACCCGTCCTCGTGGTGCCCGCGGCAGTCGTCCGAACAGGGCACGGGAATGACGGCCTTCGCGCTGTAGGCCTGGTCGTGGTGCGGGTTCGTGCACATGCCCATCCGATGCAGCATCTCGTGGAAGAGGGTGCCCTTGATCGAGCCCCCGTCTTTGGCCGTGAACGCGACGTCGAACACGTGGATGCTGCCGTAGCGCGCCGAGCTGTTCGACATCGCGCGCGTCGTGCCGTGCTGGATGGCCTCGAGCCTCGAGGCATCGGCGATGGTGGGATAGACCGATTTCTCGCAGGCCTTCGAGCAGCAGATCTGCGTGTGCGGCGCCCCGTCCCCGAAGAGATGCGTCTTGAGCTGCGCTCCCGCAGCCCCGTTGAGCTTCGAAAGACACGAGTTGCCGTAGCCGGTCACGGCCGAGAGCGCGTCCTTGAGCACGGCGGCTTTTTTCCCGTCGAGCTTCAGGCACGACGAATCGAGCACCAGGCCGCCCGCCACGCAACGCCTCTCCTTGGTGCCCGTCGCCACCGGCACGAACTTGATGGCGCCGGTCGTCGGGTCGACGACCTTCACCTCTTTCATCACGGCGATCTTCTTCTCGACGCCGCCGAAGCTCGCGCAGCCCGTGAGCACGCCCTCGGCGAGACCGTTGTGATCGGCCAGATCGGCGGCCACCTGGCCCGCCCCGGACTCGGCCGGATCAGGACACTGCCCGGGAGCCGCCTTCGCCGAAGCGCAAAGCGCCACGCCCAAGACCGCGAGCACGGCGAGCGTGATCCCCCGAATCGGCACGAAACGTTCCCCCTACCCTTCATTTTACCGCGAATTCAGCAGCTCAGGTTGGAGCCCCTGATTTCAGCCGGTTGCGCCGCCAGGCGAACGCGAGCCACGCCAGTGCGTAAATTCCAGCAGCTGCGATGAGCCAGTCGCCCACGATCATGAATGGCGTGCGGATCGGCTCGTACAACGGAACATCGTCGGTGATCACGGCCTCGGTCATCAGATCCGACTTGAAGCGCAGCTGCCCGTCGATGTCGACGACGGTGCTGTAGCCGGTGTTCGTCGAGCGGACGAGCGGGCGCCGCGTCTCGATGGCTCGAAACGCCGTGAGGTAGAGGTGCAGGTCGGGCTCCATCGTCGGTCCGAACCACTCGTCATTGGTGGCGTTGACGATCAGGTCGGCGCCCAGGCTCGCGACGTCGCGCACGAAGCGCGGGTACAGGCCCTCGAGGCAGATGGTCGCGCCGAGCTTGACGCCATTGGGCCCCTCGAGCAGCGACGGCCCCGATCCCCGGGCAAACGAGTTGCCGCCACCGGCGGCGCGCACGAGACCCTGCAGGCCGGGGATCACGTCGGCCAGCGGCGTGTGCTCGGCGAGCTCGAGCAGGATCGTCTTGTGGTAAACCTGCCGCCGCAGCTTGCCGCCGGCGTCGGCCGTCACCAGGAAAAGCGAGTTGAAGCGGTCGGAGCCGATCTGGTCACGCCCGCCGAAAAGCAGCCAGGGCCGCGACGCCGCGATGAAGCCGTCGAGATACGCGGTCACCGCGGTCGTCTCGCGGGTCGTTTCGCCGTGGTAGGTGTCGGGGTACGCCGTCTCGGGCCAGAAGACGAAATCCGGCTGCATCGCCAGCGCGCGCGTCGTGAGCTTGAGCATGTGCTCGAGCAGATCGCGCCGCGCGCTCCCGCGGTCGGCCTCGGCCTTCACCTTCTTCACGCCGTTCACGCTCGGCTGGACGATCGCCACGCGAGTCATCCCTTTCGGCTGGGCCATGAGCTCTTTCACCTTGCCGTAGCGCCAGCCCGCGTAGCCGAAGGCGCCGGCCAGGACGACGGCCGTGGCGACGCCGTGGCGGGCAAGCTCGCGGCCGCTCCACGCCGGCACGCCCGGGCGCCGGCGCGCGACGAGCTTGAGAAAAAGCAGCGCCGCGAGCTCGTTCGTCATGCCGAGCAGCGCGGTGAGGCCCCAGACGCCCGTGAGGTCGGCCAGCTGCGAGAGCCAGGCGACGCGATAGAAGACGTTTCCCATCGTGTTCGGAAAAAACTTCGGCCAGCACACGTCGAGAAAAAGCAGCGCGACCGGCGTCCACAGCAGCGGTCGCACGCCCCAGCGCTTCTGCAGCTGGAAGCGCAGCGCCGCGAGCACGGGCCACGAGCCCTGCTCGGCGAACGAGAGGACCAGGATGCACGGATAGCTCAGCACCCACGGGAGCTGGGTGAACTCGTGCACCGAGTGCGCGACCCAGGTGCAGATCGCGGCGTTGCCCAGAAACACGTAGAGCCAGGTGCGAAACGCGGCCTGCTTCCACGTCGTGGCCGTTTCCATGGCGACGAAAACCGGCGCGAGCGCCACGAACATGAGCAGGCCCAAGCCGTGCGGCGGGTAAGAAAAGAAGGTGAGGACCACCGAGACCAGGATACCGGCGAGCCATTTCCAGTTTTCACGGAGCCAGAGGCGTGGATTCACTTTTCTCAGGATATCACGGCCTTGGCGGCACGCAACATTACATGACTATTTTACTCATGAATGATATAAGCGGCGCCCAGGAGTGACCGTGAAGAAGACTGTTCTCGCCAGTTTAGCGCTGACCGCTCTCGTGGGCTCAACCGCGGCGTTCCCCGACGAAGGCGGCATCGGTCGAAGCCGCGCCGATCGCGACTATCTCCTGAGCGTCGTCAGCACGGTCACGCTCACGAGCCGGATCGACGGCAAGTACGTCGAC
>JACQAX010000057.1 GCA_016194795.1 Deltaproteobacteria bacterium
GCACGGCGACAGGATCCAGGTGAGCTTCCGCAACTTCCCGCTCGACTCCGACTGCAACTCGGCCGTCCAGGCGCACATCCACCCCTATGCCTGCCTCGCCGCCAGAGCGGCCCTGTGCGCCAACAAACAGGGCAAATGGCAGCCGATGTACGACCGCCTGTTCGCCAACCAGCGCGAGCTTTCGCGCGACAAGATCACGGCGTTCGCGCAAGAGCTGTCTCTCGACATGAAGGCGTTCGAGGATTGCCTGCCCTCGAGCGAGGTCGACGCCGCGATCAAGGCGGACGTCGAGGCGGGCGTGAAAGCCGGCCTCGAGTCGACGCCCACCTTCTTCGTCAACGGCCGCAAGGTCAAGGGCGCGATCGACGAAACTCGGATGAAGCTGCTCATGCGCGAGCTGGGCGTGAAGTAGCCCATGTCCGGCGTTTTTCACTGGATCGACTCGCACACGCACCTCGAGCACGAGTACCCCTTCTCGGTCGACGAGTATCTCGCCAACGCGCGCGCGCAGGGGCTCGTGGGCTTCGTGACGATCGGCACGCGGCCCGAGTCGCTCGCCACGCTTCGCGACTTCGCCGACAAGTACGCCGACGTGTTTTTCACGGTCGGCATCCACCCGCACGAGGCCAAAGACTTCAACGCCGAGGTCGCCGCCACGATGAACGGGCTGCGCGCGCATCCGAAGTGCGTCGGCGTGGGCGAGATCGGCCTCGACTATTATTACGACCACTCGCCGCGCGAGACCCAGAAAGACGCGTTCGAGCGCCAGCTCGCGCTCGCGCTCGACTGGGAAAAGCCGATCGTGATCCACGCGCGTGACGCCGAACAGGACCTCCTCGACCGGCTCGCGCCCTATGCCGAGGCGAAGCGCTCCCGCGACCCGAAAGGCCAGGGTCCAGGCATCATCCATTGCTTCTCGGGCACCCGTTTTTTCGCCGAGGAGTGCCTCAAGCTTGGCTTCTACATCTCTTTTTCGGGCATCGTGACCTTCAAGAAAGCCGACCTGCTTCGCGACATCGCGCGCGACGTCCCACTCGACCGCATCCTGCTCGAGACCGACTCTCCTTACCTCGCCCCCGTCCCCTTCCGCGGAAAGCCTAATCAGTCCGCCTATTTGGTCGAAACCGCCAAGCTCATAGCTCAGGTAAAAGGGATCGATCTCGCCACCCTCTCAGCCGCCACCATAGCCAATTCGCGGCGAGTGTTCGCATTACCTCAACCTTGAATCCCCCAGACTCGTCTGCTATATAGCTGTCAAAATTAGTTGGGGATTTTTTAGAAGTATGCAATCGGTGAAAGTCGCTTTCATTTTCATGAGCGTGTGGCTCGTCTCTTCGGTCGCGCTGAGCAACGGCTCGAACGCGCCCGAGCTTCCGATCCTGGTCAACGCCAAAGCTTCCGTCGAGTATCCGATCTTGAAGAAGCTCCAGGACCTCACGCTCGAGCTGCAGCTGCTCGAGATCACCGTCAAGAACCGCCGCGACCAGGCCATCGAAGAGAAGATCTCGACGGCCATCCGGCAGATCGAGGAGCAGGGCGCGCAGATCAGCGAGCGCTTCAAGAACACGCGCAAGGATCAGCTCGCCGGCCTCTGGGCGCTGTTCGAGCTCGGCCGCCGCTTCGACAAGATCACGGGCGTGCAGCCTGCCGAGTGGGAAGAGCTGCTGGGCGCGCTCCGCGACGGGCAGATCATCGCGGGCATGATCACCGTGCACGGCCGCGGCGGCACGCTCAACCTCGTGTCGCTCACCCCCCTTTATATCGGCAAGCAGTTCGTCTGGAACGTCCAGCTGCCGCAGGCCGACCGCAAGAGCTTCTGGGTGCAGACGCGCGCCCGCGCGCACTTCCTCGGCTATCGTACCGGCGGCACCTTGGCCGACGCGTCGCTCGCGGCTCGCGCCCTGGCGATCAACGCGCCGTACGCCGACGCCGAGAAGACGACGAAAGAGTTCTTCAACACGAGTTACGGCCGTCTCTACTCGGCGTTCGAAACGCAGCGCTACGCCATCCTCCAGCGCGTGCAGATGGCGCGCAAGGCGCTCACCGAGCTCGAAAAGAACAACACCGCCATGGGCACGCCCGAGCAGTACTCGCACCTCTACAACCAGGTGCTCGAGAACCTCTTCTCGTACGGCGTCGACGTGTCGCTGTCGGGCGCCGCGCAGCGCGACTTCGCGGTGAAGGGCTTCCTGTTCGCGGAGTCGCCGGAGCGTTCGCAGGAGCTGCTCAAGCGCCTGAAGTACACGCCTTCGGTTGCCACTTACAATCCGCCGTCAACCTGAGGCTCCAGTCCGAGGCTACTGTTTGCTCACTGACTTCGGCCCCTTATAGAAGTACCGCTCATACATCTTATTGAGCAAAGTCCAGTCGCCGGGATTCTCGTCCTTCTCGATGAACCCCTGAATCGCGTTGATCTTCGAGTCAAGGTCGTCGACGTAATGCACGACGAGCGCCTCGAGGCACTTCGGGCGCTTGGGCGAGCCGTACTCGAGCTCGCCGTGGTGAGCCAGGATGAGGTGCTTGACGAGCAGACGCAGGTGGCGCGGGAACTCGGGGATGGTGTTCATCACGCGCTCGACGAGCTCGACGCCCATGACGAGATGGCCGACGAGCCTTCCCTCGTCCGTGTAGTCGGTGGTCAGCGCGTACTCGAGCTCCCAGAGCTTGGCGATGTCGTGGAAGAACCCGCCGAGCATCAGCAGATCGCGGTCGAGCACCGGGCCGTAGTGCTTGGAAAGGTCGTCGAGGATGCCCGCGATCGAGACCATGTGCTCGATGAGACCGCCGCGATAGGCATGGTGGACGGACTTCGCGGCGGGCGCCTGGCGCAGGCGGGCCGAGACGTCCTCGTCGGTGAGCACCTTGAGCGCGAGCTCGCGCGAGAACGGGTTCTCGAGCGAGCGCGCATACTCGAGCACTTTCAGGTAAAGCGCGTCGACGTCGCAGCGAGCCTCCGGCACGAACTCCTTCATCTCGATCTGCGACGCGGGAACCTGGGTGAAGGCATTCAGGATGAACTGGCGCTTGCCCTGAAAAACCGAAACGCGGCCTTCGACGCGCACGAAGGTGCCCTTGACGAGCACGGTCGCCGCGGCCTCGGCGTTTTCCCAGACGCGCGACTCGACGTCGCCGCTGCGGTCGGAGAGCACGCAGTTGAGGTAGGGCTTGCCGTTGCGCGCCTGCACGACGGCGGAGTATTTGACGAGAAAGACCTCGTTGACGACGTCTTTGTCTTTGAGTTCCTTGGCGAATCTTGTCTTAGGCATGAAGGGCGTTGTTCCCATTCCCGCTCATCTCTGTCAAGCATTCCCTGGCGTGGACACACGCGTTGACAGCAACCCCCATCCATTGCTACGACGCCACGCACTAGCAGACTATCGAGTCAGTGTTCCGCTTGGAAGGGGTCAAGGTGCGAGGGGGAGACGCGCAAACTTTGCTGTCCGCGATTCGCGTTGGAAAGGCTTTCGGGGATGTTCGCGTCCTCGACGACGTCTCTTTCGACCTGCGAGCGGGAGAAGTGCACGTGCTGGCCGGTGAGAACGGCGCCGGCAAGAGCACCCTCATCAAGATCCTCGCCGGCCTGTATCCCGAGCACGACGGCACCGTCGCGCGCGACGCCTCGGCGGGCCCCATCTCGGTCATCCACCAGGAGCTCTCGCTCGTCGACTCGATGAGCGTCGAGGACAACATCCATCTGGGACGCGAGCACCGCCACGGCCCGCTGCTCGACCGCCGCGAGCAGCGCCGGCGCGCGCGCGAGCTCTGCAAGCTGCTCGACCTCGACGTCGACCTCTCGCGCCCGGTCGGCGATTTTCCGATGTCGGTGAAGAACCGCATCGAGATCGCCAAGGCGCTGTCGGTCAACTCGCGAATCCTCATCATGGACGAGCCCACGAGCGCGCTCACCCAGCCCGAGTGCGAGAAGTTCTTCGAGCTGATCGCGGCGCTGCGCCGCCGCGGCTGCGGCATCGTCTACATCTCGCACAAGATGGACGAGATCTACCGCCTGGCCGATCGCATCACCGTCCTGCGCGACGGCGCGTGGGTCGGCACCGCCGACGCCTGCTCGCTGCCCGAGAACGAGTTCGTGCACTGGATGATCGGGCGCCAGCTCACCGAGCAGTACCCGGCCCGCTCGGCCAAGCCCGGCAACGTGGCGCTCGAGGTCAACGACCTCGCCGTGCCCGGCCTGGTCGACGGCGTGTCGCTCGACGTGCGCGCCGGCGAGATCGTCGGCGTCGCGGGGCTCCAGGGCGCCGGCAACACCGAGCTCTTCAACGCGCTCTTCGGCGTCTACGGACGCCCGGCCCGCGGCCGCGCGCGGCTCGAGGGACGCGAGCTTTCTCTTTCGTCGCCGCGCGCCTCGCTTCGCGAAGGCGTCGCCTATCTCACCAACGACCGCAAGGACTCGGGCCTCGTGACGGGGATGAGCGTCGCCGACAACATCACGCTCGCCGCCCTCCGGAACTTCTCGCGCGGCGGCTGGCTCGTGCGCGGCGCCGAAACGTATGCCGCGCAGAAGCACGGGATGGCGATCCTGCTGATCTCGACCGAGATGCCCGAGCTGCTCGCGCTGTCGGACCGCGTGCTCGTCATGCATCGCGGGCGGCTGACGGCTGGGTTTTCGCGCGAACGCGCCACGCAGGAAAAAATCCTGCGCGCGGCGATGGGGGAATTTGCTGCATGAGTACTCTGGATGAAGTCGAAACGATCGCGGCCGGCTCGCGGGCGCCGGGAGACTGGAAGCGCGGCGCGCTCGCCTGGTCGGCCAACCCTTCGGTTCGCGCGCTGCTCGCGCTCGCGGCGATCCTCGCGCTCGGAGCGCTCTTCAACCCGTCGGGCACCTTCTACCGTTGGAGCACCCACCGCGACATGCTCAGGCAAGTTTCGGTCGGCGGCATGCTCGCCTGCGGCATGACCCTCGTGATCGTCTCGGGCGGCATCGACCTGGCCGTGGGAAGCATCGTGGGGCTCGTCGCGGTGCTCTTCTCGATGCTGACGATCCATCTCGGCTGGGCCGCGCTGCCGGCGCTCGGCGTGTCGCTGCTCGCGGGAACGGCGTGCGGGCTCGCCTCGGGCGCGCTGATCGCGCGCTTTTCGATCCAGCCGTTCATCGCGACGCTCGCGATGATGGTCTTCGCCCGCGGTCTCGCGAAAACCTTGTCGGGCGGCCAGAAAATATCGACTGCCGTGCAAAGCGCCGACGGAACGTACCGCAACGTCGAGCTGCCGCGAATCTTCGAGGCGATCGACCACCGCATCCTCGGAGAGAACGTCTCGGTCGTGACGCTCGTCTTTGCCGCCTGCGTACTCTCGTGCGCGGTGCTGCTGACGAAGCTGCTCTGGGGCCGCTACCTGTATGCCACCGGCGGGAACGAAAAGGCCGCGCGCCTTTCGGGCGTGCCCGTCGACCGCATGAAGCTGCTCGCCTACGGCCTTTCGGGGCTGTTCGCGGCGATCGCCGGCATCTGCCAGGCGGCGCAGGAGCAGCAGGGCGACCCCGAAGCGGGCCAGGGCTACGAGCTCACCGCCATCGCGATGGTCGTGATCGGCGGCACGAGCCTGGCCGGCGGGCGCGGCGGCATCGCGCTGACGCTCATCGGCGCCATGACCATCGGTTACCTCGAAAAGATCCTGAGCATCAACGCGGTCGGCGAAAGCAGCCGCCTGATGCTCACCGGCCTCATCATCGTCGCAGCCGTGTTGCTGCAAAGGAGTAAGAAATGATCCGTAAATCCATCCCCCTTCTCGTCGGACTCGCGGCTTTCGCCGCGACCGTATCCCCGGCTCACGCGAAAGCGAAGTGGGTGATCGGCATGAGCCAGTGCAACCTCGGCGAGCCCTGGCGCGTCCAGATGAACGAGGACGTCCGCAAGGCCGCGGCCGCCCATCCGGAAGTCGAAGTGGTTTTCAAGGACGCGCAGAACGACACGCTCAAGCAGCGCGCGCAGATCGAGGAGTTCGTCGCCGCGGGCGTCAACCTCATCATCGTATCGCCGAAAGAGGCTGCGCCTCTCACGGCGCCCGTCGCCGAAGCCTATAAGAAAGGCATTCCCGTGATCGTCCTCGACCGCCGCGTGCTGGGCGACAAGTTCACGACCTTCATCGGCGCCGACAACAAGAAGATCGGCAAGGCCGCCGGCCAGTGGATCGCCAAGCTCGCCGCCGCTCGCGGCACCAAGCTCAAGCTCGTCGAGCTCAAGGGCCTGATGACCTCGACGCCCCTGGACACCTGGAAGGCCTATCTGCGCTTTCGCCTGCTCTCGGACAGCGCGCCTTATCTCTCCAAGGCCTTCGCGGACGAAGACTTCGCCTTCAACCAGGGGGTCCTGCAGGGCGTCCCCGTCA
>JACQAX010000058.1 GCA_016194795.1 Deltaproteobacteria bacterium
CGAGGCCCTCGTCAAGGACGTCGTCGCCAAGGAAAACCAGTCGGGCCTCAACTTCAACCTCTCGCTGCGCTCGTATCCCGTGATGGTCGGCTTCGACTTCTACGTCGCCAAGCTTCCGGCGATGCGCCTGAGCATCGGCTTCTTCGGCGGCGTGGCGCTGGCCACCTCGTTTGCCAGCGAGGCCGCCTCGCTGCAGACGCCGAACATCGTCGTGCTCCAGCGCCAGCCGTTCACCTCGTTGCTGCGCGCGAACCTCACCCGCCCGCTCGGGCGCATCCTGTCGGTTTTCATCGAGCTCGGGTACCGCTATCTCCGCACCGAGGACATCGACACCTCCTCGGCCAACCAGGTTTCGGGCGGCGCGGGCGTTTTCGCCAAGTCGGGCGTGTTTCAGCCGCGCGCGATCGACCTTTCGGGCGTCACGTTGGGAGTGGGTCTGGGCGTCCATTTCTGACGGCGAAGACCTAGGTTTTCCGGACACACCCACGGCCTAACCCCGCGAGCTCACTCCGGGCGCCGTTGGCATCCCGCGTGCTTCATGCAGCCTCGGATTCGCGCGCGGACAATGAAGCCCGCGCGCTGGCGCTGGAGTATTACCGATGTTCGTTCCCAAATGTCCGCCTTTGCTCATCGTCGACAACGACCGCGAGTTCCTCGAGAAGCTTTCGACCGAGGCGGCCGCGCAGCTGAGCGAGCCCGTGCTCGCGAGCTCGGTCGAGGCGGCCCAGACCGCGCTGCGCGGCCTGGGGCGAGGCTACGCCGGCATCTTCGTCAACCCGGCGGTCTCGGAGTCGGCGGGCCTCGAGGTCGTGCGCGCGGCCATCGAGAAGCATGCGGGGACGCCGATCTACCTGCTCTACGACGACCTGAGCGCCGGCCTGCCGCCGATCGAGGAGCTCGATCGCCTGAGCGTGCAGGGCGCGTTTCACAAGCCGCTGGGCTACGACCGCATGCTCGAGATCGCGCAGCCGTTCATCGAGGCTCTCGACCTCGACCCCGAGCTCGAGCAGGCGTTTCGGACCGACGATCCCGTGGGCTCGGTGCTCTCGTCGACGGGCGCCGAGCTCGTGCCGATCCGCGCCGCGAACTTCGTCGCGGGCAAGCGCTCGTTCTTCGACGTCTACGTGCGCATCGGCGCGGCGAAGTTCGTGAAGGTGCTCAAGGCCGGCGACGGCTTCGAGCCGGCGCGGCTGCTCGGCTATCTGCGCAAGGGCGTCGTGTTCCTGTATCTTCGCCGCGAGGCGCGCGATTCGTACCTCGCGTACTGCGACCGCGTCGCGCGCGGGCTCGTGCGGGCGGCCGAGGCGCCGCTCCGGCTCAAGGCCTCGCAGGCGCTGCATTTCGGCGAGGAGACGGCGAAGTTCCTGCGCGAGCAGGGCGTCGAGGACGAGTCGCTCCGGCACGCCTTCGGTTTCGTCGACACGATCCGCGAGCTGGTGCGCCAGCACGACCTGGCGCTTGATCCAGCGCTGAGCCGCTTCCTTGACGATCTTCTCACCTACGAGCATGGCGTCTCGACCACGCTGGTCGCCTCCCTCCTTTTCAAGCCGCTGCAGATCACCTCCGAGCGGGTGCAGCGGATGATCGGCATGGCGAGCCTGCTCCACGACGTCGGCGTGACCTTGCTGCCCGAGGAGCTGCGCCACAAAGACGAGGCCCTGATGAGCTTCGAGGAGCAGCAGCTTTACCGCGCCCACCCGAGGCTCGGCGCCGAGCTCCTGCGCGACCTTCCGCGCGTCGACGACGTCGTCGTGCAGGCGGTGCTGCAGCACCACGAGCGTCGCGACGGGAGCGGCTACCCGAATGGCCTGGGCACCGGGATGACGAGCAGGGTCGCCGAGCTGATCGGCATCGCCGACGAGTTCCTGCACCGGCTGGCGGTGGCCCGCCGCGACCGCGCGCGGCGGCCGTTCGAAGAGATGAAGCTGCAGGTTTTTGACGGGTTTTCGGCCGAGATCGTGAACGCGTTCTATAAGGCGATCATGCCGCGCGAGGTGTTGCCTGTGGACGACGAATAGGCGGAAAAGGCTATCCCGTCACCTTACGAACGACCGCGCGCCCAATGAACCGGAACTTGTCACCCAGCGGAAAGCGCTTGAGCACGGTCTTCACCACGCCTTGCGTGAAGCGCGTGCGCTTGGAGTAGTCGACGCGCACGTCGACGATCACGGGTTGGCCTCGAGTAGCCGCGGCGAGCGCGTCGCAGATGCGGTCCTTGAGCTGCACGTCGTTCTCGATGGCGATGTATTTCGCGCCGGTCGCGAGCGCGACACCCTCGAGCTTGAGCTGGCCCACGATCGTGCAGGTCTTGCGGTTGTACGGGATCTCCTGGCCCTGCGAGATCTGCGAGAGCTCGCCGTCGTAGAAGACGAAGTAGGCGATTCCCGCGTTCAAAGTCGCGGCGGTGAGGATCTCGAGCCCGGTCATCATGAACGCGCCGTCGCCGACGATGCCGACGACCTGCTTCGTCGGATTGACGAGCTTGGCGCCGATCGCGGCCGGCACGGCGTAGCCCATGCAGTTGAAGTCGGTGGGCGAGACGAAGCCGCGCGGGCGGCGCACCTCGAAGAGCTCGGCGGCGAGAAACGTGTGGTTGCCGTCGTCGACGACGCAGAGGGCGTCGTCGGCGAGCTGCCTGCGCAGCTCCTCGAAGAAGCGCGCGGGGTTCACCTTGCCCTTGGTGTCGTGGGCGAACCACTCGTCGCGATAGGCGCGGCGGTCGCGCGCGACCTGCTCGGCGACGCGCGCGCGGCGCGCGGCCCGCTCCGGCGTGTTGCAGCCGCGAGCCTCGAGCTTGCGCAGGAGCTTCGGCACGGTCACGCGCGAATCGCCCTCGACGGCGACCTTGGCCGGGAAGTTTCGGTGGAAAACCTCCTTGTTGACATCCATGTGGATAAGATTGGCGGGCACCTCGCAGCCGAAGCTGCCGGTGGGGATCTCGCCGAAGCGGGTGCCGATGGCAAGCAGGCAGTCGCAGCCCTTGAAGGCGTTCTCGGCCGCGGGCACGGCCGCTCGCGAGAAACCCATCCCCGTGAACAAAGGATGGTTGCCGGGAAACGCGCTCAAGCCCTGGAGCGTCGTCGAGACGGGTGCACCCAATAGGTCGGCGATCTTGACGAGCTCGTCGCTCACGTCGACGGCGCCCCAGCCGACGAAAAGACCGGGCGATTTCGCCGCGAGCAGCAGCTCGACGGCCTGGTCGAGCGTCGTTTCGGGTGAGACCATCGTGGGCGTCGGCGCGTGGAACGCCGGCACGCCGTCGACGGGGCCCTGGAACAGTTGCAAATTTGCGGGGATCTCGACGAAGACCGGGCCCGGCGTGCCGCTCGTGGCGATTCGATACGCCTCGAAGATCGTGGGCACGATGTCCTTGTGCTCTTTCACGCGCCACGCGCCCTTGGTGATGCCCGAGAGCAGCTTCACCTGATCGAGCTCGTGGAGCTGGTAGCCGAACTCGACGTCGCTGCGCGTGCCGCCCGAGATGACGAGCATGGGGATGCCGTCGAGAAACGCCTCGCCCACGCCGCTCATCGCATGGGTGATGCCGGCCGCGGGCACGATCACGAGCGTGCCGATCTCACCGGGTGACGTGCGCGAGATCGCGTCGGCGATGAACGAGGCTCCGCCCTCGTGGGTGACGAGCACGGGCTTGATCTTCTCCGACTTATTCAGCTCGTCGTAGATCTCGGTGTTGTGCACGCCCGGGATGCCGAAGGTGTGCGAGACGGGGAGCTGTTCCAGGGCGTACCTCACGAGCCACGCGCCACTTTTCTTATTCATGTTTTCCCCGCGATGGATCTTGCCGCCACGCGCCCGGTCAGCACGCAGCCGCCCAGAAAGGTTCCCTCGAGCGAGCCCAGCCCGTGCGCGCCGCCGCCGCCGAAGCCCGCCGCCTCGCCCACGGCGAAAAGTCCCGGGATCGGCCGGCCGTCTTCCTTCAGCACGCGGCACGCGAGATCGGTCTGGATGCCGCCGAGGCTCTTGCGCGAAAGGATGAACTCGCGGATCGCGATGAGCGGCATCGCCTTCTGGTCGACGATCTTCTGGTACTTGCACATGCGGATGCGGTCGCCCCGGTTGGCGCGAAAGCTCATGATGCGGCGAAGCTGGTCGTCGCAGAAGTAGGCCGGGCCGCGGTCGCACTGGTCGTCGTACTCGCGGATGGCGTCTTCCATCACGCGCAGGTCGACGCGGTGGCCGTCGAGGCCGCGCTCGTTCATCTTTTTGACGAGGTCGGAAAGGTTGTAGGCCACGACGATGTCGTCGGGGCATTCTTTGATGAGGCGCGAGACCATCTCTTTATTGCCGAAGATCAGGTTGCGCAGCAGCTTGAGCTTGCTCTTGTAGCGGAACGCGGTCATGAAGTCGCAGCCCGACACGGCGAGCTCGGTGATGGCGATCTTCCAGTTCATCACCTGCCACGAGTACTGGCCCGGTTGCTTGACGATCTGCTCGACCGCGTAGCGCATGTCGGTGTAGCCCATCAGCGGCACGGGGCCGATGCGCTCGCCCTTGGCGTTCATCCAAAGGGCGGAGCGGGGGGGGAGCAGGCTCAGGCCGTCGGCGGGCCTGCGCTTGGCCGGGTGGTGCACGCCCGCGGCGTAGTGCCACTGCTTGTCGAGGTGGGTGACGCGCGCACCAAGGTCGGCGGCGCTATCTTGAAGAAGCCCGTCGCCGAAGTCGTGCGCGCCGTTCAGGATGATTTTCGGAGGCGTGCCCCAGTCCTTGTACCAGTTGGCGCGCACCTTCGAGAGGTCGCCGCCGCACATCCCGCCCGAGGCGATGACGACGTTCTCGCCGCGCGCCTCGTACGCGCTTCCGTCGGCCATCGACTTGCCGTGCACGCCGACGGCGCGGCCGTTCGTCACCGTGAAGCCACTGACCTCGTGGTCGTAGAGCAGCTCGAGCTTCGCGCGGTTGGGATGCGCTTCGAGCGCGTTCACCAGGCGGAAGATGATCTCGTAGCCCGTGCCCCAGGTGATGTGCCAGCGCGGCAGGCTGTTGCCTGGCCGGAACATGCCGCGCTCGGGCCAGTTCACGAGAGGGAGGAACTCGATCTTCTTGTGGGTGAGGAACTCGAAGATCTCGAGCGAGTTCTCGCAGTAGTATTTCGCCCAGGCGCGAGGCCACTCGTTGTCCGAGTTGGGGGCACCGAACTGCGCGAAGCTCTCCCAGTCTTTGAGGGCGAGCTCAGGCGAGTCTTTGATGCGCATGCGGCGCTGGTGGGGCGTGCCGATCATGTGCACGCCGCCGAAGCTCTCTTTGGCCAGCCCGCCGAGCTTGTCGCGCGGGCCCTTCTCGATGACGAGAACTTTCACGCCGCGCTCGAGCAGCTCGTAGGCGGCGGTCAGGCCCGCAAGCCCGCCGCCGGCAATGACGACGTCTGCCTGGTAGGTTTTGGTGCTCAAGCGCGTGCTCCCCTTTAGGGGAACAACTCTACTAGAAGAGTTTGAGGTTGAACAGGTTGAAGAGCTGCGCCGGGGCGAAGCGTTGGAGCAGCGACTGGCGCGGCGCCTCGTAGGCGTGGGCGGCGAGCTCGAACATGACGGCCGAGGCCGCCACCGCGTAGTTGTACTGGTACTTGAGCTGGTCGCGCACCCAGTACTCGCGCAGCAGCTCCTTGCAGCTTTCGCCACTGAAATAGGTGCCGTTCGGGAGCACCGTCGCGAAGTCGTCCCACGAGTTCTCGGGCGCGCCCCACTGCCAGCGCGCGCTGTCGAAGGCGATCGCCTTCAGGCGGTCGCCGACCGAGAGGTTGCTGCTCGGGTTGAGGGCCGGGCGGCTCGCGAGGATGTCGGCGATGATGCGCTCGTCGTAGAGGCGCCCGCACTGGCCGGTGATATGGGCGCCGAAGTTGCCGGCGTCGTAGGCCTTGATGCTGATCTTGTTCTCGGTGCCGCAGTCGAGGCTGTCGCTCAGGTCCTCGAGCTCTTGATGGCACCAGTCGCACGTGCCTTCGGCGTGCTGGGGCACGGTCAGGTCCTGCGTCAGGTGCAGCACGATGCCGAGCAGGTCGAAGCCCTTGGGCAGGCCCTTGATCTCGCCGCGCCAGTAGTGGTGGTTGTAGCTGCCGTTGGAGAAGAGGCCGGTAACGACCGGGATGTTGTCGTTCCAGCTGTCGACGAAGTCGCCCGCCGCGCGATCCGACTTCACGAGCGCGTTGAAGGCCATCTGCGCGGGCGTGCTGGCTGGCGGGAAGTAGGCGTCGTTCGCGTCGTTGTCGTAGAAGAAGAGGTTGTTCCACTGCTTGGTCGTGCCCTTGAAGCCCAGGTTGTACTTTCCGAGCGGGATGCCGTGCTCGGGGTGCGCGGCATTGACGCCGCCGAGCGCGCGCGAGACCGAGCCCCAGACGGTCACGCTCGGGTAGTCGAGGTAGCCGTCGTTGTTTTCCCGCGAGCTGTCGTTGTAGTTGTAGCCGTCCTTGTCCCAGTATTTTCCGGGCACGGTGACGTCGATGAAGTGCTGCAGGCGCGTGAACATCGCGTAGGTGTCGCCGCTCTGGGCGCCGGTGAACGGGTCGTGGAACCAGGCTTTGAGAAAAACGTCGGTGCGGTAGTCGGTATCGACCGTCGCGCGCACGAGTGTCTCTTCGAGAAACCCCTGGTAAGCGCCTTCGACGCCGAGCCAGCGGTCGGTGTCGGCGTAAACGTGCGCGTGGGAGCGCAGGTAGTTGAGCGCGTTGCGCGTCATCATCTCGTGCGAGAACGGGTTGTAGCAGAAAGCGTCTTTGGGAAAGAACAGGATGGCGGCAGCCGCCGCCCATGCCAGCAAGGCCTTGAACAGAGTCGAGCGAAACGAGATTTCCATATCTCTCAAACGGGGCTTCAGTACTTCAGCCGTCCCGCGCATCATCCTTGTGCGTGGGCAGGGCTCATCGATAAGCCCCCTCCTTGAAATCGAGTATACACAGCGTCACGTCAACTCGTTTGACAGCCGGCATTTTAGGATATGCGGCCAGGTAGAAGTTGCCTACCGCTGAGCCGCGCTGGAAGCGGGTCTTGCCTCTCATGCCAGGGTTCCGTTCTGGCACCAGCTTGCGGATGACGCGCCGGGGTGCTTTTTTTCCAGCAGTCGAATGAAATCAAGGGGCTGCTGCCGCCCCGCGCAGGCCGGTTGCCCGCCTGGTATAATGGATGGTGGGGGACTTTCCGTATGAGGAGCAACTGCTCAGGCTGGTTCGGCACGTGCGCGGCCGTCTTCGCTTTGAGCGCCGCCGGGGCGCTCGCCGGGCCGGCGAAAGCACCGACCTTCGATGATGCCGCCGACTGCAAGAACGGCGCGACCGACAAGTTTCCGCCGGACACGGTGGCTTCGAAGGCTTGCCCCAAGCCCATCGTGAAGGGCGCGACCGGCTCCGGGGGCCTGCGCGACGTCTTCGATTACGTGTACAAGGAAGGCCTCACGACGATCGACCAGCTCATGCCGTGCCTCCCCGCGGAATACCGCCGAAACTTCACGCTCGTCTACGACAGCAAAAGCCCGCACGGAAAATGCGGCGGTCCCGACAACCCGCGCATCATGATGTACAGCGACGACGGCAAGTCGGTGATCACCATCCCGGGAAACAAGAAGCACGAGGGGCCTTACGATCCGGAATGCAACCGCGTCGAGATGGTCGACTTCGACTCGGCGACCGCCAAGTTCAACCCGATGGCGATCCAGTTCGAGGATCCCTCGAAGCTGCCGAAAGACGCGGCGGGGCAGCCGAAGAAAGCCGGCGTGACGACGGTCAACGTGGCGCTCGACGCGAAGGCCACGAAGAGCGAGCAGAAAGAGGTGCGCGCCGTCTCGGCCACGGCCGACTTCGGCGGAAAAGCCTGCATGACGTGCCATTCGGCCGACTGGCACCCGAAGTGGGACTCCTATCCGATGTGGCCCGGAGTCTATGGCAGCATGGACGACCGCCTTTCCGGGAAAGAGGCGGCCGACTTCAAGAAGTTCAAGGCGGGCACGATGGCGAGCGACGAGCGCTACAAGTACCTGCGCACCAACCCCGCGAATGCCCTGGCTCCGTACAACACCCTTGAAAAAGCCGACATCGCCGACATGGCGGCGCGCCCGAACTTCGCGCTCTCGGTGAGCCTCACGCGCAACAACGCCGAGCGCATCGCGCGCAAGTTCAGCGAGTCGCCGAAGTTCGACGCGCTGAAATACCGCACGGTCGGCCGGCTCCTGGGTTGCCGTCAGTTTCCGTTCGCTCCCGACGACCAGAAGAAGATCGACGAGCGCAAGATCGAGTACCAGGACGCCATTCAGCGCGAGATGAACCTGAAAGTCTGCCGCCAGGTGGCCAACGAGGGCACCGGCAGCTGCAGCAAGGACGAGCTCGAGTCGACGAAATGCCTGGGCCAGAGCAAAGGTCTCGAGCTGAACGGCAAGAACGGGATCGTCTGCCGCAAGTCCCCGCCGGATCCCAAGAAAGAAAAGGTGCCGGTGCCGACCTACGCGCAGGCGCAGGCCGAGAAGTTCGCCAAGCTGTCGGTGGTGGCGGAGCAGTTCGGCATCGATCCGGCCGAGATCACGATGGCCGTCGTCAACGAGGTCAAAAGCTTCACGACGATGGACGTCGACAACCGCACCTCGCAGCTCATCGCGCGCGCGGTCTTCCGGCGCATCGCCCAGAAATATCCCGAGCTCGCCGACTACGTGAGCAGCTCGGGCTGCACCCAGGACTATGTCCCCGGGTTGAAGGGCGCCTCGGCCCTGTGCTTCTACGGCGCTGATGAGTGCCCGAAAATCGCCCCGGACGCCAAACCGCCGGGCGGCAGCGAGAACACCTGCGAGAAGCTCGCGTCGCTCGAGACGAAGGCGGGGGTCAAGGGCGATGCCGCCTGCCTCACGGCCGTGGCCCCGCCGGACAGCGGCCAGGCGGCCAAGCTCAACGGGATCGCGAAGAAGTACAACAGCCCGCTCCAGGGTTGCACCGCCTGCCATGGCATGACGATGGGCGATCCCGGCGCGTTCAGCGTGTGGATCAAGTCGCAGGGCGGCCCCAAAGCCGCCGCCGCGCTGCTCAAGAAGAAGCTCACGGCGAAGAACGAGGGCGAGCGGATGCCGCTGGGCAAGCCGGCCTTGAGCGACCAGGAGATCAAGGCCGTTCTCGACTACACCGACGAGATCAGCGAAGCGTCGAAATGAGCGTCAGAGCGGCTTCTTATGGTTGGCGCGGATGATCGTCTTGATGTTGCCGCGCACGTTGAAGTCGCCGACGACCTCGAGCTCGAACGGGTCGAGGAGCTTCACGAGGTCGTCCATGATGACGTTGACCACGTCCTCGTGGAACACGCCCTGGTCGCGGTACTTGTTGATGTAGAGCTTGAGGCTCTTGAGCTCGACGCAGTACTGGTCGGGCACGTACTTGATGAAGAGCGTGGCGAAGTCGGGGAAACCCGTCTTCGGGCACACGCAGGTGAACTCGGGGCACGTGAACTCGACCGTATACTTGCGGTGCTTCGTGCGGTTCTCGAACCGCTCGAGCTCCGCTTCGCGAATCATTTTTGCGCCGCGCTTTTCTTCCTGAGTGTGTTGCATGCGCCGGCTTATAGCATTTTCCGGGTCTTGCTGCTACCTTATCGGCTATGCCGAAAATCTACACGAAAGTCGGGGACAAGGGCCGCACCGGCCTCGTCGGAGGCCAGAAAATCGCGAAAAACGACGCGCGGCTGGACGCTTACGGCACCGTCGACGAGCTCAACAGCGTGCTCGGCCTGGCCCGGGTGACCGTCGATCGCATCGCGCGCGATCGCGCGAAAAGCGGGATACTCGTCGACCGCTCGTTCGACTCGCTCATGCGCCTCTGCGGCGATCTCGAGCTCGTCCAGAACTGGCTTTTCGACCTCGGCGGCCTGCTCGCCTCGGTGCCCGCCGATCGCAAGAAGTTCAAGCTCGCCCCGATGCAGGACTGGCAGATCCGGCTCCTCGAGGAGCGCATCGACGGGGCCACCGCGCTGCTCAAGCCGCTGCGCGAGTTCATCCTGCCCGGCGGGAGCGAGGCTGCGGCGCACCTGCACGTCGCGCGCACCGTTTGCCGGCGCGCCGAGCGCGCGATCGTCGCGATGAAGAAAGACGTGCCGCCGAACGCGGTCCCGTTCGTCAACCGCCTCTCCGACTATCTCTTCACGATGGCGCGCTACTGCAACTACCTCTTGGCGGTCGAGGACGTCGCCTGGAGCAAGGCCGCGAGCTCGCCCTCCGAGTAGGAGTAGCAGGTTCCGCAGAAATCGCAGTTCACGTCGGCGCCGTGGTCCTTGGCGATCATGTCCTCGATCTCGGCCTTGCCGAGCAGCTTGAGCGCGCCGCTCACGCGGTCGCGCGAGCAGGTGCACTCGAACGCGAGCGGGCGCTCGTCGAGGATCGTGAAGGCCGCGTCGCTGAAGATCTGCGCCAGCAGGCGCGTGGGATCGGAGTCTTTCGCGAGGCGCGCCGCGAGCCCCTCGAGCTGGTTGATGTTGTTCTCGAGCGACTCGATTTCTTTTTTCGACGCGCCCGGCAGCACCTGCACGAGAAACGCGCCGGCCGAGACGACGCTGCGGTTCTTTCCCAGGTTGACGGCCAGGCCCACCGCCGACGGGATCTGCTCCGACTGAGTGAGATAGAAGGTGAGGTCCTTGGCGAGGTAGCCGGTCACGATCGGCACGGTGCCGACGTAAGGCTCTTTTTCGTTGAGCTTCAGGCGGACGACCGAGAGCAGGCCGTTCTGCCAGGGGCCCATGCTCGTGTCGATGTCGCTCTCGAGCTCTTTGGCGATCACGAAGCCGCGCACCTTGCCCTCGGGCGTGGCGTCGGCGATGGCCTGGCGGAAGAACTTGTCGCCCTTGATCGAGAGGCTGACGCGCTCTCCGGCTTTGCACGTCGAGGCGAGGAGCAGGCTCGCCATGAGCGCCTCGCCCAGGCCCTTCGTCTCGGCGGAGCTCAGCTTATGGCGCTTGCGCGCGTCCTCGATCAGGTCCGGGGCGGTGATCGCCGTCGCGACCATCGTGCCCCCGATTGATATGCATTTTATCCACTTATCCATTGTCGTTTTCAGAAGAAACCCTGGACGAACTTGGCGAGCCAGCGGGTGACGGACGATCCGTCATAGTCGGCTACGGCTTCTTTCATTGTAAGGGGGCGGCCCGAAAATAGGAAGTCGTGGTCATAAGCCAGCGACATTGCTTCGGCAAAATTCGGGTCGTCTACTTCGACGACGAGCTCGCTGTTGGAGATGGTGCTCGGCAGGTTGAAGTTGTGCGAGCCGAAAAAAACGTGGTCGTCGACGACGAAGAGCTTCTTGTGCAGATACCGGTAGCGCGCCTGGTCCATCACGGCGACCTTCACGGCTCCGGCCTTCATCAGCTCGATGACGTCCTCGAGGCTGTGCTTGTACGAGAGCGCCAGCGGCATGGATTCGCGCGAGGTTTTGTCGCCGTTGAAATGGATGGAGAGCCGGGCCCCGTTGGCCAGGCCTTCTTTGAGCGCCGCTTTCAGCTTCGGGTTGAAGAGCACGAAGAGCGTCGAGAGGCGGATCTCGCGCGCCTTCGGCACGAGGGCCGCGATCGCGTCGACCACCTCGTCGGGCATCTCGAGCCGGTGCTCGCCGCCGTAGGCGCCGGTGGCGAGATGGCCGAAGAAACGGTGGGTGATCACGCGCGCGCGGGCCGGCTCGAACTCTTTTTCGAAGGCCCCGTCGACGGGCGGAGCCACGCCGTCGCGCCGGTATCTCACCCAGGCCTGCGCGAGCCTCAGCTCGGCCAGCTGCTGCGGCGTAAGCCGGATCTCGGTGGCTCGATCGGCGGCCGGCAGGTCGCGCGGGGTGGCGAGCGGCGTTTTCACGGGCTCGGCGAACGACGCCATGTCGA
>JACQAX010000062.1 GCA_016194795.1 Deltaproteobacteria bacterium
GCGGGCATAAAGATATTGCGACCACGATGCGTTATGTCCACTTGTTAGGGGACAGCATCAAGGAAGCAGCTCGCACGTTCTCCGTGGTTCCTAGTCAGGAAAAACCAACGCTACAAATTGTGAGTGGATAAGAAATTTGCTGGTGAGTTCGGATGTGTTCGGAAGTTGGTAATGCATCCGTAATGCATCGGACGATTTTGAAAGCAAAAACGGGAAGCCAGGTTTTCACCTAACTTCCCGTTTTTGTTTCATAAAAAATTGGTAGCGGGGGCTGGATTTGAACCAACGACCTTTGGGTTATGAGCCCAACGAGCTACCAGGCTGCTCCACCCCGCGATCCTAGACCAGTGTCGATGTAGTAAGGGTTTTAGACATTAGGGGCGGTGGTGTCAAGCTCTTTGAAATTTAGGGCTTGTTGGGCTGCAGGAGCGGCGTGGCGGCGCCGGGTGTCGAGCTGATCGAGAGGCCTGCCGGCAGCGAGATTTGCGAAGGTTTCGACGACGTCGCGCCGCCACCAGCGCCACCGCCGCCGTTGGCGGGCGTGCGGGTGGTGATCGGACCGGCTACGGCAGCCGACTCCGTCGTCCTGCTCACGCCGCGCGAGGCGATGCCCGGAGCGGCGGTGTTGGTCGTGGGCTGAAACTGCACGGCGGTGGCCGAGCCCGCGGCTACGTCGCCGGCGTCACCCGCGCGACGGCTGTTGCTGTTCGAGGCCAGGCCTCGTCCGTTCGTTTCGGAGCCAGGGGCTTCGGTGGGGCTCGCGGCCGAGGGCGCGCGGCCGTTGACGCTCACGCCTGGCAGCATCGGCGCATTGTAGGCGGCGATCGCGCCGACGCGCTTGGTTTCGATGTTCGGAACCATCGCGGCGAGCTCCTGGATCTGCTCGGGGTTCAGCTTGAAGGTGGAGTATTTCGCCACGGCGCCGCCGCCTCCCAAGGCCGAGAGCGTGCGCCCCGGCAGAAGCGCGACCTGGTCCATCTGCGAGCGCTCGTTGCCGTACACCGAGCGTGGCAGGTCGACGACGACCTTGCCTTCGAGCACGGTGACGTCGGTGCGGTACTGGCCGCCGGCGTAATACGAGTTGGTCACCCACTCGGTGCCGTGCACGCCCATGGCCGAGGTCGGCGTGTGGACGCGGTAGTGGCTGTCGGCCTCGAGCGCGCGCGTGACGAGCGTGCGCACCTTGCCCTGCAGGAGCGTGAAGTAGATCTGGCGCGACCGGCCGGTCATCGTGAACGTCGAAACCTTGAAGACGGTGTTCGGGCCGACGTCCATGATCGAGTCGTCGCGGTAATAGATTTTGAGATAGCTGTCCTCGGCGGTGACGATGATGTCACCGGCTTGGACGTGGTCGTTGGGACCGGGGTCGCGATTGCTCGAGTCGGAGTACGAGATGCCCGGCGCGACCCGCGTTTCGGCCTCGGGCGTCGGGATGTTGATCTCGCCGTGTCTCACCCAGGCCTTGCCGCTGATCAGAGCGATCGTGCCCGCGGCCTGGTCGGGGCTGATCTGGTCAGCCGAGGAAACACTTTCGCCCAGAAAAACGAACATCCCCAAAACGAGGATGTGAGACAGACGTAGCCATGCGGAATGTTTCATCGGTCTGATAGCAAGCTCTCCCTACGTCTATTATAACGAAAATGACGCGTTGCTGCATCATCGGGCTTAAGCTCTATCTATTTGAAACAAGGCTGATTAATTTTAATCCTTGGCGAAAGTTAACAATCTTTCGAAGTCGGTGCGCTTGAGAAACCGATATTCGCCGGGCTCCAGGCCCTGGATCGAGACGCTGCCAATGGCCGTCCGGACGATGCGGTCGACGAGCAGGCCCTTGTGGTTGAGCATCTCGCGCAGGTCAAGCCGGCTACCCTCTGTGACCTCGAGCTTGATCCAGCTCTTCGACTTCAGCGCCTGTTCCACTCCATAAGAAGCGAAGCGGACGACCCCCTCGGCGGTGAAAAAGCCGCGCTTGAGGAAGTCGAGATCGCGGTCGGTCGGGTGGCCCTTCACCTTCACCATGTAGACTTTGGGCAGCTCGCGCGCTTTGAGGATGCGCTCGGCGAGCGTGCCGTCGTTGGTGAGCAGGAGCAGGCCTTCCGAGTTGTAATCGAGACGGCCGATCGGGATCACGCGTTCGCGGATGCTGTTGAGGATGTGGCCGATGTGGCGGCGCCCCTCGGGGTCGACGAGCGACGAGATCATGCCCTTGGGCTTGTAGAGCGCGATGTAGATCGGCTCGACCTCGGTGTAGATGAGCGTGCCGTTCACCTTGATCTTGTCTTTCGTCGGGTCGACCTTGGTGCCGAGCTCGACGACCGGGCGGCCGTTGACCGTCACGTTGCCCTCGAGAATCAGCAGCTCGGCGTTGCGGCGCGAGGCCACGCCGCAGCGGGCGAGCACTTTCTGAAGCCGCTCTTTGCCATCCGGCGCGGGCGCGGGTGTCGCGCCTGCTTCCGCGGGCTCGATCGTGCTTGGCACAGGCTTTCTTTTCTTGGCGACCTCGGCCGGGTCGACGGTCACGGCGTAGGCGGTTTCCTGCCAGGGGCCGCGCTTTTTGCGAAGGACGCGGCGCTGTTTCTTCTCGGGGTCGGTGAGCGCGCGGTCGCGGTCTTTGTCGCGGACGAATTTCTTCCCGACGGCTGGCTTCGTCTTCTTGCGGGCCGCGTACAGATCGAGGCGGTCGTTGCCGCGAGCGCGGTCGGGGCGCGCACGCGCGCCTGCCTTGGGTTTGGAGAGGCCGAAGGTTTTGGCGCCGTCTTTTGATCTGGGTTTGGGCGGACGGCGGCCGGACGAACGAGGGGATTTGCGGTCAAAGCTCATGGTTACTCCGAGCCTGACCGTTTATCACGGATATGGGTTCAATGACAGGGGGCGTTTAGACGCTCGCCTCGGGCTCGGGAGCGTCCTTTTCGAGCGTTTCCAGGGTGATTTCCGCGGTCTCGATTACCGGGATCGTCGCATCGATCTGCTGGGCTTCCCCGACCGCCTCGGCGATCATCGCCGAATGGCGTTCCCACTGGGCTTCGGCGGCTGCGGTTTCGAGCTCAGCCGACGGCTGGTGCTCGATCGGCTGGTCCTCGATCACCGAAGCCGTCTCGGCGACCTCGACCGTGATCGAGATCTTGCGCTCGGCCTTGGGCTTGAGCAGCTCGTAGGCGGCGTCGCTCGGCACCGAGCCGACCGGCACTTCGTTTCCGAGCGCGTCGAGCGTGAGGCCCTGGACCGCGAGATCGGCCAGGCGCGCCTCGAGCTTTTCGCGGGCCTTCTGCTCGTCGATGAACGGCGTGGACGTCGGGATCGACGCGATCTCGGCGCGCAGCGCCTCGAGCTCGGTGTCGATCTGCGAGTCGTCGAAGAGGATCTTGGTGTTGCTGTCGACCATCTTGCCGAACTCATCCATGACCGCGGCCTGCTTTTCTTCAAAGCCGACTTCGCTTGCGGCCACCATCTGCTCGACTTCGTGGAGCGGCGGGAGCTGCTTGGAGTCCTTCATGTTGAAGAGCTCGAGGAACTCGTGGGTCGTGCCGTAAACCATCGGCTTGCCCGGGAGCTCCGAGCGGCCGGCGATGCGCACGAGGCGCTTTTCCATGAGGTTGCGAAGCACGTAGCCCGAGTCGACGCCGCGGATGGAGTCGATCTCGTCTTTGGTGACGGGTTGCTTGTAGGCGATGACGGCGAGCACTTCCATCGTCACGGGCGAAAGCTTCAGCGGCTGCGTCTTCACCATCTTGCGCAGCACCGAGGCCATGTGGGCCTTCGTGCGCAGCTGGAAGCCGAGCGCGAGCTCGGCGATCTCGATGCCGCGGTGGTCGAGCGCGTACTCCTCGCGCAGGCGGGCCATGAGCGTGCGGTACGCGCCGAGGGCGACGTCGGCGTTGATCGTCGCGCGCAGCTTCGGCAGGCTCACCGGCTTGTCGGACATGAAGAGCACCGTTTCCATCGACGCCATGATGCTGGCCTGCTCTTCAGCGGACAGGTCGAGCGGCTTACCGGTGTCGGCGGGAATCTCTTCTTCGACGACCAGCGCATGATCCAAGCCTTCGCTCATTGCGACGGCGATCAGCTCTTCCTCGGTAACGACCGGCTCTTCGTTGGTTTCTGCGATGGGTTTTTCTTCGTTGACGTCATCAAGCATGGACGGCTAGCTCCTCAATGCTCTTTCTGTTGTTGTACTCGAA
>JACQAX010000063.1 GCA_016194795.1 Deltaproteobacteria bacterium
GAGTAGTCGTAGAAAGAGACGTCGGTCATCTTTCCTGATTTGCTGAAGTGGCGCTCGACTTTGCTTTTGCCGTCGGGCGCGGTGTTGGTGGTGTGGGTGATGTGCTCGTCGCGCGCGAGTACTTCCGACGAAAAGCATACTGCAATGAGGATGAGGCAAATTACCGCTCTCATGGCTCTAAGCATGACAGAAGTCAGAATATTTCTCCTGCGTTAAAAATAATGTATTCGAATGGTCGGATTTAATTCTGATGAATTTAGTCTGTCAATATTTTCGCAAAAACCCGACTGAGTCGCTTGACTGATGACGCATCGCAATATAGCTGTCCACGAATCGGAGATAGAGGGGACATCTTTCATGCGTATGTTGAAACTTTCATTGCTCGGCACCGCCTTGTTGGCGCTCGCGACGTCGCTCGTCCACGCGCAGGACTTTCTGAACGACGCGCGCCACATGTTCTTCGACCAGTCGATGCTCACGCGCCGCTTCGGTATCGAGATCGAGTTCGGCAAGGTAGGCGACGACGTCATCGAAAAGATCATCATCGAGAAGCTCCGGGCCACCGTCGTCGAGCGCTCTCCGAACGGCGAGCTGCTCTTCACCTCGCCCTACGGCGAAGTGCGTCTCAAGATCGAAGGCCAGGCCTGGCGCTATGAAGACGACATGGACCGCGACCCGGTCGCGCGCGAGAAGTTCCTCGCCCAGCAGAAGATCGACCGCGAGCAGGCGCCGCGCGAGATCGTGTTTCCGCCGCTCATCTTCGACGCCGCCGACGCCATTCAGAGCGTGGGCCAGGCGCTCAAAGACGCCGGCGCGCTCGGCACCACCGACAACCACGCGGTCTCGACCCAGGTCAACGTCGAGTGGCCCGATCTGGTGAAGCCCGACGGCACCGACAACACCAAAGCCATCGAAGACCTCGTCAATCTGATGCGCGTGTACTCGAACCCCGAGCACGCCCGCCAGATCGAAGAGCAGATCAAGGTGCCGGCGATCCGCCGCGAGTACATCAAGGACTACAGCCCCGGCATGCTCGCCAAGCTTGGCGATGCGAGCTACAAGCCCACGGCCCGCCAGCTCTTCGACGATTTTTTCTACCGCCAGGGCGTCGAGTTTCTGAATCGTCCCGACGCGTGGACGATGCCGCTTGAAGAGGCCAAGCAGCTTCTGCTCGCGCAGCCGAGCCCCTACGTCTCGCCGCGCGTGACGAAGATGCAGCGCCTGCGCGTCTCGAGCATCATCCTGCGCGCCTTCCAGAGCGACCCGATCGCGCAGCTCATCATCGGCACGCGCTGGGCCAAGCCCATGCCGCTCGTCGAGTTCCGCGAGGACAACACCGACTTCGACATCAAGAGCACGATCGAGGAGACGCTCGGCATCGTTCGGTCGGCCGAGGTGTTCGGCAACTACGACCACGACACGCTCGTCTCCGAGCTCACCGGCATCGACCCGCGCGACCTCGTCGAGCTGCGCAAGAACGCCGAGGCGCTGCGCGACCACCGGCGCATCGTGCGCTACGTCCTGCAGGATCCCAAGACCGACTACATCAAGAATCAGAACGCCCCGGGCGAGAACCCCGTGTGGATCCACCTCGGACCCGACGAGCTGGCCGCGCGCAAGCTCGTCGTCAACGGCGAGTCGATCGTCTTCAACCGCCGCCACATCCATCGGGACTCGATCGTCGGCAAATACAATCCCGGCCTCGAGAACCACCTCGTTCAACAGGTCATGGAGAACAAGCTCGTCGAAGCGAAGTTCTTCGAAGCCTTCGCGCACGGCTCGATGCCGCGCGCGCTCACGCTGCGCGAGCTGACCCGGGGCCGGACGGTCACCGCCAAGCTGCTCGTGCATCTCCTGAACGTCGAATACCCGAACGGCTGGGTGATGAAAGGCGCTTGGGATCTTTCGACCGAATCGATGTTCATCTCGGACAAGCTCGACCTCGAGGACCTGCTCAAGAAGTATCGCAATGGCTTCGAGACGTTCCGCAAGCGGGTCGAGCGCGAGATGAAGGGCGCCGACCCCGAGCTCGTGATTGGCAAGCTCAAGGAGCACCCGGGCTATCGCGGCTGGAAAATCGTGCAGATGCTGGCGCAGCCCGACCTCGTCTTCTTCCAGGAGCGCCTGCGCATCGTGCGTGAGTTCCGGGTCGAGGTGCAGGGTGGCAAGGTGCTCTCGAAGGGCTCGACGATCGATCGTTACGCGTACAAGAGCCGCAAAAAAGAGCCGCTCGATCCCGAAGAGGTGAAGGCCGTCGAGAAGTTCACCCAGAAGCTCGTCGATAGCCTCCCGGAGGAGCTGCGCTTCCTGCCGTACGGCTTCGACGTCGCGCTGATCGAGAACGGCGAGTTCAAGGTCATCGAGAGCAATCCGGGCGGAAACTCGTCGTTCCTCGAGGAGAACCCAGCGAGCGTGCTGGCGCTCGACGCCTATCTCTTGCGCTATCCGGAGCTGCTGAAGAGCGGCAAGCTCAAGCTGCTCGAGCCGAAGGCGCAGATGCAGTGGATCCTCGCGCAGTTCTCCAAGCTCGGCATCGACGTGTCGAAGCACTTCCCGGGGATGACCTTTACAGCGGACGACATCCGCGATCCGGCGTACCCGACGCGCAAGGGGCCGCCGACGCGCTGCGAGCTCCTGCTCACGGTGCGCTAAGAGCGCCGCGGCGCGTTTGGATTTTCACTTTTCAAGCTGACCTCGTCGTGTAGTAATTTAACCAACTACGCATGACGAAACATCTTTGGATCCTCTGCTGGCTCCTGCTTTGCCCGCTGCGCTCCGCCCACGCGGGTGGGGCAGGTCTCGCGCTCGTTTACGCGGGCCCCGGCGTCTGCAAGGACGGCTGCGCCGAAGCCGCGGCCGTGGTTCCCCATCGCGCGGGCTTTCGGATCAGGTACGTCACCCCCGCCGACGTGCGTCCCGAGGTGCTGCGCGAGGCCGCCGTCTGGGTGCAGCCCGGCGGAGACGCCATCGAAGTCGCGCGAACGCTCTCGGATCAGCAGAAGCAATGGCTGCGAACCTTCGTCGAGAAGGGCGGAGGGTACCTCGGCTTTTGCGCTGGCGCGTTTCTCGCCGACAGCTTCGTCGACGACGCGAGCCAGGTCCGGGGCTTGGGACTGATCCCGGGGACGTCGCACGACTACAAGACGCCGGGCAAGGCCGAGGTGCTGCCGGTCGACTGGCACGGCACCAAACGCTGGCTTTACTTCGAAGAAGGCGGCTGGTTCGAGCTCGCCAAGGAGTCGGCCGCGCGCGTGCTCGGGCGCTACGCGACCGGCGAGCCTGCCGCGATCGCCACGCGCTTCGGCGCGGGAGGGGTCGTCATCGCCGGGCCGCATCCGGAAGCGACGCCGGAATGGCTCGAGGAGCACGGGCTCACGGATCCCGACGGCTCCGATCTCGACCTCGCCGACGAGATGTTCGCGCTGGCGACGCCGCGCCTCTAGTTCTCGGGCTTGAGGACGAGCGGGTATCGCACTTCCTTGGGCTGATGGTCGGATGGCGCGGGGAACTGCAGCTTGCGCAGCTGGTTGAGCACGCAAACTTGAAGATCGGGATCAGGCGTCGACATCGAGTCGATGCGCGCCTTGCCGACGCGGCCATCGCCGCTCACCTGGAAGTGGAGCTTCAGCTCCTGGGCGGTGCCCGTCTGGATGCTCACGGCGTCACGCGCGCAGATGAGAAATTTTTCGGAGTTCGAGCGGATCGTCTTGCCGACCGGCCCCTTTGACGGGGTGTCACCAAGCTTCGCGTCGGGCGTCGCGCCGACGCCGCCGCAGCTCAGATCGAAGGCGGCGAGCAGCACAAGGTAGAGGGCACCGCGAATACGCATGATGAGAATTTTAACATGGAAACGTTACGCCTGCATAGGCCCGCCGCTTGCACGACCGTCGACAGGCAAGCAAAGGAGGCTTCACTATGGTGGGCGAAAACAGACCCGAGCAAGAGCAGCAGCAGGCACAGTCGCAGCAACAGCAGCAGCAGCAGCCCCAGCAACAGCAGCAATCGCAGCAGGCTGCGCAGGCGCCGAAGAAGGCGCGCGGCCTTGCCGCCGCGGATCCCGAGACGCGCCGCCAGGTGGCGCGCAAGGGCGGCGAAGCCGTCTCGCGCAACAAGAAGCACATGGCCGAGATCGGCAAGAAGGGCGGCGAAGCCGTTTCGCAGGACCGCAAACACATGGCGTCGATCGGACGCAAAGGCGGTGAGGCGGTGAGCCAGAACCGCGAGCACATGGCCGAGATCGGGCGCAAGGGCGGCGAGGCGCGCGGCACGCATGGAAACGATGAGCTGGAAGATTCCGGCGAGGGAAACGGCGGCTCGGAAAACGTCTAGCGCTCAGGCCGCGGGCGCCTGGGTCTTGGCGTGGAGCTCGCTCTGCGAGATCCCGAGCGCCTCGCCCAGGACGTCCTCGGCGTTCTCCAGGTAGCGGATCTCGAGCTGGCGACGCACCTCGGCCGGCACCTGGCTGACGTCTTGCTCGTTGAGATAGGGGACGAGCACCTTGGAGATTCCCGCGCGGTGCGCCGCCAGCAGCTTCTCCTTGATGCCGCCCACCGGCAGCACGGCGCCGCGGAGGGTGAGCTCTCCGGTCATCCCGAGCTTGGGGTTGACCGTGCGCCCAAGCAGCAGCGAGGCGATCGCGGCCAGCATCGTGACGCCGGCCGACGGGCCGTCTTTCGGGATCGCGCCGGACGGCACGTGCACGTGGACGTCGAGCTTGTCGAACTGGATCTGCGGAAGCAGGTGCGCCGCTTCCGAGCGGATGAAGCTCATCGCGATCTGCACCGACTCCTTCATCACCTCGCCCAGGCTCCCGGTCAGCAGCAGCTTTCCGGTGCCCGGCATCAGGCTGGCCTCGATGAAAAGGATGTCGCCGCCGTGCGAGGTCCAGGCGAGGCCCGTGACGACGCCGGGGCGAACCGAGCGCTCGGTCGTCTCGGCGTGGAATTTCGGGGGCCCCAGGATCTCGGCGACGCGCCCGGCGGACAGCGCGATCGTCGAGGGCTCGTTCTTCTCGACCATCTCCTCGGCGCAGGCGCGGAGCAACGCGGCGATCTCGCGCGCGAGCTCGCGCACGCCCGCCTCGCGCGTGTAGCGGTGGATCACCTCGAGGAGCGCGTCGTCGCCCAGCGCGACCTGGCCGGGCTTGAGGCCGTGCTCCTCGAGCTGGCGCGGCACGAGGTGGCGGCGCGCGATCTGCAGCTTCTCGATCGTGGTGTAGCTCGAGACCTCGATGAGCTCCATGCGGTCGCGCAGCGCGGGCGGAATCGTGTCGGCGACGTTGGCCGTCGCCACGAAGAAGACGTTCGAGAGGTCGAAGGGCACGTCGAGGTAGTGGTCGACGTACGAGCGGTTCTGCTCGGGGTCGAGCACCTCGAGGAGCGCCGCGGCCGGGTCGCCCTGGAAGCTCGCGCCGAGCTTGTCGATCTCGTCGAGCATGAAGAGCGGGTTGCGCACGCCGACGCGCTTGATGCTTTGGGCGATCCGACCGGGCATGGCGCCGATGTACGTGCGACGGTGGCCGCGGATCTCGGCTTCGTCCTTGACGCCGCCGAGCGAGGCCCGGATGAACTTGCGCCCGAGCGCCCGCGCGATGCTCTGGCCGAGCGAGGTCTTGCCGACGCCGGGGGGGCCGAGCAGGCAAAGGATCGGGCCGTGCAGGTCGTTCTTGAGCTTCGCCACGGCGAGATACTGGACGATGCGCTTCTTGACCCGCTCGAGGCCGAAGTGGTCCTCGTCGAGGATCTTGCGCGCGTTGGCGAGGTTGAGCACGTCTTTGGTCGACTTGTTCCAGGGCATGTCGGCCAGCCACTCGAGGTAGGTGCGGATGACGTGGTATTCGGCCGCCGCCGGCGGCAGCGCCTCCAGGCGTTTGAGCTCGTCGGCGGCGATCTTGTCGACCTCCGGCGGGAGATCCGCCGACGCCAGACGACGGCCGAGCTCGTCCTCGACCTCGCCGGCTTCTTCGCCCAGCTCTTCGCGGATCGTGCGCATCTGCTCGCGCAGCAAAGCCTCGCGCTGCGCCTTGCCGATGCGCTCGCTCATCTTCTCCTGAATGTCCTTCTGGATGCTCAGCACCTCGCGCTCTTTCTGCATGAGCGAGAGGAGGTGCTCCATGCGCGCTTCGACGTTCGGGTTCTCGAGCAGCGCCTGCTTCTCGGGGACGGGCAGGCTCAGGTACGCGGCGCAGAGGTTCGTGAGGTAGGTCGCGTCGTCGAGGCTGTCGACGAGGCGCGAGAGCGAATCGCCCGAGCCGGGCAGCAGATCGAGGATGTCCTTGGCCAGGCGCTTGAGGCTGTTGAAGAGCGCGCGCGAGCGCGTGAGCTGCGCGCCGTGCACGTCGGGCAGGGTGTCGCCGCGGGCGAGCAGGACGCCTTCCGACTCGGGCGTATCGGGCGACATCGAGATGTCGCCGATGCGATAACGCGAGATGCCGGTGAGGACGAGCTGGTAGGTGCCCGACTCGGTCTCGTTGAGGCTGTCGATGCGGCAGAGCGCCCCGGTGCGATAAAGCTCGTCGGGGCTGGGGTCGCCGTTGGTCGGCAGGCGCTGCGTGACGACGACGAGAAGGTTGTCGTAGTCGCGACGGGAAACCTGCACGGCGCGAACGCTCCGGGGGCGCCCGACGATCAAGGGCATCGAGGCGCCCGGAAAGACCACGGCGTTGCGAATCGGGAGCAGGGGCAGGGTGCCGGGGATCTCCATAAGCGCATACTGAGCGTTTATTCGGGCGAAGCAAGGATCGGCGCGTAGCCGAAGGCAGTAGTTGATGAAAATGCTAAAGTTTAGAGGGAGTTCCACCGATAAGTAAGAAAATTCGAGGGAAATCAATAGCATGCCTCAACAAGCGAAAAAACCGAGAACACCGTCCGCGAATGAGTTGATCCGCCGCCGCGCCGTCGAGTGGCAGGACGCCGATCCGTCGTCGTTGCTCACGAAGCGGGTTGAGAAGGCGACTGCCCCGCTACAGTGGCTCGTGGCGCTGATGCTGCCCGACCGCCTTGTCCACGAGGTGCTCGGGACCACGTTGCGCGCCGCCGAGCTGCTCACGGACCGCGCCGACGTCATCAAAGGGTATGACGTCGAGCGGCTCGACGACATCTTCGAGCTGAAGATCGACTCCTGCGATCGCTCGGGCGACCAGGTTCAGTTCTGGGCCGTCGGCGCCGCCGCGGCGCTCGGCGCCTGGGACAAGGTCCAGGCGATCAAGGCCATCAAAAAGATCGAGAACGACGTCGCGGCCAATCCGAACGCTTACGCGCGCGAGGACGTCGACGCGCTGATTGAAAAGGTCGCCCACGCGGTGGGCGAGCACCTCACGCGCCGCCGCACGCTCGCGAGCATTCCCGCGATGGGCGCGCTCGTCGGCACGTCGACCAACGCCTGGCTGCTTCAGGACGTCGGCTGGGCCGCGCGCAACATCTACGCCACCCGGCGCTTCCAGAAGCGCGTCGAAGACCGCGCCGAGGCTCAGGAGAAGAAGAAGGTTACCGACGGTGGGATCGAGGAAGTGGCCGCCACGCTTCCCAAGGCAGCCTAGTTATTTGATTCCCGCGGCCCTCTTCAGATTCGGCTCGATCAGCGCCTCACGATCGCTCGGGTCCGTTTTCTCGGACGAGACCTTGTCCCAGACGCCCGGTTCGCGCGGCAGCTCGAAGTGGAAATGATCGACGTGCGCCGAGTTCGTCGTCGGGTCGAACGGGATGAGGCCCGCGTCGACGAGCGCGTTGCGCGCCACCACCCCGGCCCGCAGCTGGAACCATTCGGCCTTGCTCATCACGGGCTGTCCGTCGATGCCCTTCGGCGGCTCGTCGGGTGATTTCTGGATGTAGTCTTCGAGCTTCCGGTAGAACGAGCCGAAACCCCCACCCGTGAATCGCTTGTCGCCCTTGGCCACGAACTGCGCCGGGCGGTCGAACTTGGCGGCGTTGCGCGCGTAGAATTTCTCGAGCACGGCGTTGAAGACGGCGCCCTCGCTCCTCTTGCCCTTGTACTTGGCCGAGCAGGCATCGGCCAGCGGGTCGCCCGCCGCCACGCTCTTGCAGTCGAGCGCCATGTCGAATTTCGGGTTGCACTTGGCGCAGTTCTCGTCGGTGAAGGCGAGCGCGTTCATGTCGCAGGCGACCCCCTGCGCGTGCTCGCTCACGTCGCTCAGGCCGAAGGTGGCGTTCTTGCCCAGCACGACGTTGCCGCCGCGCTCGACGCGCACGACGCCGCAGCCGATGAGGTTGGCCGAGCTGAGCTTGAGCGGTTTCATCTTCTGGTTGATCTTGTCCGAGAACACCGCGAGCGCGTCCGGCATGCGCGAATCGATGGGAAACTTCGTGAAGACGTCTTCGCTCCCCGTCTGGAAGCAGGTGCCGCCGATGCGTCGTCCCGTATCGGAGCTGGTGCAGCCGCAGCCCGGCCACGACTCGTAGACCGAGTAGCGCGGCAGATCACCCTGCAGGCGGAAGCTGCAGACGAGCGCGTCGCGCACCTTGGTCGCGTTGAAGTAGGCCCCGAACTCGGCCTCCTGCACCGTCTGGGCGACGCTGATGTCGGCCAGGGCGCTCTCGTCGACGTGGCCGTTGGCCGCGAAAGCCCGCTGCCGGCGCTCCATCTCACGGACGAGCTCCTTCTGCTGCATGGCGAGGTCGGTCCGCACCTGATAGGCCGCCAAGGCTCGCATGTCGTGGCAAGCCTCGACGCCCATCGTGATGCCGAGCCAGAGATCCTTGAGCTCGTCGTCGTCGGCATCGGCGCTGTCGAGCTGCTCTTCGCCGCTCGTGCGCGCGAGGATCACGCCCAGCATGCGGCGGTACGCCAGCGGGACGGCGAGGTTGGCGAGCCGCGCGTTTTTTTCCATCGCGAGCCGGTCGTACGACTTCGACGTCGCGCTTTCCAGCACGAGGTCGCGTTCCGACTTCGAGAGCTTTTTCTTGCCGGCGGTCATCTGCTTGACCGAGGACTTCGAGATCTCCGAGATGCTCTTGCAGTTGGCGTCGCCGATGACCTCGCAGATGCAGTTGGCCATGACGCCGGCGCACTGGCGGATCGCGCCCACGTTGGTCGCGTGCTCGGCGAAAGGAAGCCCCTTCGCTTTTCCGCCGCAGATCTCGAGCTTCGGATTCTTAGCCGCTCCGCCGGGGCAGGTCTCGGGGTTGGGGTTGGGCTGAGAGTACGAGTTGATCGCCCCGTACATCTTGACCGGACCGGACGGGCCGGAGGCGTGGGGCCGCGGCGCCATGCGCGGTTGCGAATATAACCATTCGGGATCAAACGGTTATTTTCTAGTGGCGTGCCACGAAACCGAGCGCGTCCTTGACCTTGGCCAGCGTGGTCTCGGCGCGCTCCCGCGCGGCCTCGGCGCCGCGGGCGAGGATGCGATCGAGCTCGCCTTTATCGTCGAGGAGCGCCTGGTACTTCTCGCGCACGGGCTTGATGCACTGGACGACGATCTCGGCCGTGTCCACCTTGAGATGGCCATACTGTTTGCCCGCGTACGACGCCACGATCTCGTCGGGCTTGCGGCCGGTGATCGCGGCCTGGATCGAGATCAGGTTCGTTACGCCGGCCTTCTCTTCGTCGTCGGGCGCGAAGACGATCTCCGACCCGGAGTCGGTGACGGCACGCTTGAGCTTCTTCTCGATCTCCTTGTCGCCGTCGGAAAGAAAAACCGTCGCGTTCGGATCGGGATCCGATTTGGACATCTTCGCGGTCGGAGCCTGAAGGCTCATGATCTTCGCGCCCACGGGCGGGATGTAGACTTCCGGAACCTTGAACAGCGGCCCGTAGAGATTATTCATCCGCTGCGCCAGATCGCGCGCGAGCTCGAGGTGCTGTTTCTGGTCCTGGCCCACCGGCACGAGGTTGGTCTGATAGAGCAGGATGTCGGCCGCCATGAGCGACGGATAAGTGAACAGGCCCACGCCGATGTTCTTCTGCTTGGCGCTCTTGTCCTTGTATTGCGTCATCCGCGAGAGCTCGCCCATGTAGGTGTGGCAGGTGAGCATCCAGCCGAGCTCGGCATGCTGCGGGGCATGCGACTGGAGAAACAGGATGTTCTTCGCGGGGTCGATGCCGGCGGCGAGATAGACGGCGAGCCCCTCGTACGACCGTTCGCGCAGCTCTTTCGGGTCTTGCGGCAAGGTGATCGCGTGCAGGTCGACGAGACAGTAGAGGCAATCGTAGTCTTTCTGAAGATTGACCCAGTTCTTGAGCGCGCCCAGGTAGTTTCCCAGCATCAGACGGCCCGAGGGTTGGATCCCCGAAAAGATGATCGGCTTTGCCATAATTAAAAAGGTATATGGTATGTTGCGACGCATGGCAACTGCTTGGGCTACTCCGTCATGGGAGCCGTTCGCCGTTGAAAACGGCGTCCTGCTCGCGCCGCGGTCGATCGTCTCGAAAGAGGGGATTGGTGATCGCCTGCGCACGGCCGCGTTCGCCGAGGTGCAGGCCGAGGCCGCGTTCCTGATGGCGGCCGAGCGCTTCGCCGGGAGCGCTCCAAAGGAGCTCTGCGAGGCGTGGCGCGCGCTCGCTCTCGAGGAGCGCAAGCATCGCGACTGGCTCGTCGCGCGCATGCGCGAGCTGGCCGTCGATCCGGCGGGCCGTCCGGTGAGCGACGTGCTCTGGAATTCGCTCGTGCGTTGTACGACCGCGCGCGACTTCTGCCTCTACATCGCCGGTGCCGAAGAGCGCGGAAGAAAGGCGGGCGAACGATTTCGCGAGCGCATGGCCGAGGTCGATCCCGTGACGGCCGACATCTTCGGTCGCATCGCCACCGAGGAGGTCGCCCACATCGCCTTGGCGCGGCGCTTCGCGCCCGATCCTTGCAAGCCCACCCCTTAATATAAAATAAAAGGAGGGCTCTCTTTCATGCCACTAAGCGACATTCTCAAAGGCAAGGTCGTGTCCTGCAAGCTCGACCACACGATCAAGGACGCGGCCGATCACATGAAGGCCGAGGACGTCGGCGCGATGCTCGTCGTCGACGAAGCGGGCAAGCCGGTCGGTATCTGCACCGATCGCGACATCGTCTTGCGTTGCGTCTGCGACGGCGTCAGCCTCGACGACAAGGTCAGCGACATCATGACCCGGACCCTGGCGACCGTGAAGCAGAGCGCGGGCATCCAGGACGTGATCCGATTGATGCGCGACCGCGAGATCCGGCGAGTGCCGGTCGTCGACGAGAGCGGCAAGGCAGTGGGCCTGATTTCGTTCGGGGACATCGTCGGGCTGCTGGCCAAGGAGCTCAGCGACATCTCCACCGCCACGCCGGTCGACGTCGCCGCCTAGAAAAGCTCGAGGCAGGGGCAGGTGCTCACCCACTTGCCCCACGCCGCCTCAAGGCTCGCGCTGCAGATAGCCGCGTTTCTGGATGTAATACTCGTAATTGCCTTCGTAGACGTTGAGCGCCCCGTGGTCCACCTCGAACACGCGATTGCTCACCTCACGAAGGAAGTGGCGGTCGTGGCTGACGAGCATCACGGTTCCTTCGAAGTTTTTCAAAGCCTTGAGCAGCATCTCGCGCGACTTGATGTCGAGATGGTTGGTCGGCTCGTCGAGGATCAGCAAGTTGTTCGGGTTGGCGAGGATGCACGCGAGCACCACGCGCGACTTCTCGCCGCCCGAGAGCACCGAGATCTTCTTGTGGACGTCGTCGCCCGAGAAGAGGAAAGCGCCGAGCAGGTTGCGGACGTAGCCGATCGTCGAGTTCGGCACGCGCGCGAAGACCTCCTCGTACGGCGTCGACCTGGGGTCAAGGATGTCGAGGGCGTGCTGGCTGAAGTAGCCCATCGCGACGCTGGCGCCGACCTCGCACTTGCCCGCGGTGCCTTCGGTCTGGCCCGTCACGATCTTCAGCAGCGTCGATTTGCCGGCGCCGTTGATGCCGACGACGGCGATCTTGTCGAGCCGGCGCACGACGCCGCTCACGCCGCTGAAGACCGGCTTGTCGCCGTACTTCTTGGCCAGGCCCTCGAACTTCACGACGTCGTTGCCGGAGCGCGGAGCTTTCGGGAACTCGAAGTCGATCGAGCGCTCTTCGGGCGGAACCTCGACGATGTCGAGCTTCTCGAGCATCTTCACCCGGGATTGGACTTGCGCAGCGTGCGAAGCACGCGCAGCAAATCGATCAATGAACTCCTGCGACCTTGCCATCATGTCCTGCTGCTTCTGGGCTTCGCTCTTGAGCTGCTCGAGCTTGATGGCGCGCTGCTTTTCGTAAAAGTCGTAGTTGCCCGTGTAGCTCTCGATGCGCTTGTTCTCGACCGAGATGATCTTCGAAACCAGGCGGTTCATGAAGTCGCGGTCGTGGCTCGTCATGAGGATCGAGCCTTTGAAGTCCTTGAGCCAGGCCTCGAGCCACACGATCGACTCGACGTCGAGATGGTTGGTCGGTTCGTCCATCAGCAGCACGTCCGGCCGCAGGCACAGGATCTTGGCAAGAGCCACGCGCATCATCCAGCCGCCCGAGAACGTCTCCACCGGCTTGTCGAACTCGTTCTTGTGGAAGCCCAGGCCCCCGAGAATCTCCTTGGCGCGCGTCTCGACGTCGTAGCCGCCGAGCTGCTCGAACTGGAGCTGGGCCTCGCCGTACTTCTCGAGCACGCGGGCCATCTCGTCGTCGCCCATCGGCTCTTGCAGCTTCTGCTCGTACTTGGCGAGCTCTTCTCCGAGCTCGCTCACCTTGCCCGCGCCGGCCACGACCTCGGCCAGTACCGTGCGTCCGCGCATCTCCGAGACGTCCTGCGAGAAATAGCCGACGATGACCCGGTCGGCGACCGTCACGTCTCCCATGTCGGGGCGTTCCTGCTTCGTGATCAGGCGGAAGATCGTCGTCTTGCCGGCGCCGTTCGGGCCGACCAGCCCGATCTTCTCGTTCTTGCCGATGCGCATGCTCGCATCCTGGTAAAGGATGTGGGCGCCGTGCTGCTTGGTGAGCTTCGTGAGATGAACCATTGTCGTGCTTTCTAGCATTTTTCGGGTCGGATGGATACAATCGAGCGGACATGGGGATGCGGGCGATCAGGGCGGCGATGACGGCTTTTCTCGCGGTGGCGCTGCTCGGCGGAGCGGCGGCCCGCGCCGACAGCTGGCGCGAGAAGCGCCCGAACTTCAACCCCAACCTCGCCAAACGCAAGTCGGGCAAGAAGGACGCGGTCACGCCCCCGGGCTCGCCGCTCGACCCGAACGACATCCTGATCGGTTTCAAGGCCGGCGTCGAGTTCACGAGCTACACCGACGTGCTGAAAGACGGCCAGAGCAAGCCGTTGCCGAACGGCACGGGCTACGTGGCCGGCGGCGCGGTTCTGTGGAACGTGGGGTTCGCGCGCCTGGAGGGCGACGTGCTGCTGCTCGCCCGCCAGCAGGGCAGCCGCGACCCCGTCAACTACATCGCGCTTCCGTTTCTCATCAAATACTGCGCCTTCGAGAACAAGCGGGCGACGTTCCACGCCGGGCTCGGCTTCCAGATCGATCTCGCGCTCGATGGCGCGGGCTCGCGTCGCAACGTGCTCTTCGGCCTGCCCCTGGCCGTCGAGACGCTGATCGATCCCGGAGACGGGCTCCCGTTCCACATCTCGATCGAGATGCGCTACGTCTTCGGCATGCAGACGTTCGACATGAACACGACGGGCGGGCGGCCGCGCGACTTCAACATCATCGCGGGCCTCATGTTTCCGATCGACCGCGCCGGGTTCTAAAATTGCATTACCGGTAGACGACCACCTGAAAGGAGTCGTCCGCCATGAAAACCCCCGTCGCGCTGCTGCTCGGAATATCATTCTGGCCTGCAATCTACTGGTCGCCGCCGGCGTTGCGCTTCAACGTCGTGCAGGCCGCCGAGCGCTCGGCCTCGGACGACCAGAAGATGATCCTGCAAACCCACGACTTCATGTCCCAGACCTTCCTGCGCTCGACGCAGGATTTCCTGGACGGCCTCAACACCCAGCTCAAAGCCAACTACCCGCTGTCGAATCCCGAGGTGAAGAAGCACGTCGACATTTATCTGCAGGGCGCGCTCGCCGGGCTCAAGAACGCCCGCGTGCACGTGGTCGAGTATTCGGGCGTGCTCGTCCGCACCCCGGCCTCCAGCGACAAGAGGAGTGACGTCAACGAGGCGCGCGACGCGATCGACAAGGCGATCAATCGGGCGCAGCTCCTCCAGGAAGGGTTCGAAAACCAGGCCCTGACGAGCGACGTGAAGCGCCTGCGGGGCGATCTCGACAACCTGCGCGCGAACGTCGACGACGCGCTCGGCAAGGTGAAGGCGCTCAGGTTCGGCAAGATCATTTGATGACCGGAAAGGAGAACAGACTCATGAAAAATCTTTTTTTGACTGTCGCGCTCGCCGGCGCGCTGGGGCTCACGGGGGCTACGGGGTGCACCGACCGAAATGACGGGAGCGACCAGGGGGCCGCGACCCGCGTGCCCTCGAGCCAGAACTCGGCGCCCACGGGCCAAACTCAGGATGCCCAGAATACTCAGAGCACCCAGAATGCGCAGAATGCGCCGAGCTCGTCGCAGCAGAGCATGAAGAAGTCGGTGAGCGTGAAGAAGGGAAAGAGGAAATCGCTCAACAAGAAGAAGGCGGCGGGCAACGAGCAAAGCAGCAACCTGGGCAACGGGCAGGGTAACGGCCAGCAGGGCGACCTCGCCAAGCGCAACGACGACGTCCTGCCCCGCCACCCGAGCTCGCCGGGAATCACGGGAGAAAACGACGACAACAACAACTCCACCAACGAAGATGCCGAGGTCGACGACCTCAGCAGCTCCGACCGGCAGCCGTCCTCGCGCGACATGGTCTGCGACCTCTCCTCCAAGCACGAGCACCCGCTGTTCCTGCGCGAGGACCTCGCGTACTCGGTGACGGGCGTCGACTGCTTCGGCGACAAGCCCGAGAAGTACGGCAACACGCCGACGGACATCGGCCGCAAGATCGCGTCAGAGTGCCGCAATGACCCGCATGCGCATCCGCTCTATTTGCGCTCGGATATGGAATACTCGATCACGGGGCATGATTGTACGGGCGACTTGCCGAATGAGTCGTCGTTTGTCCCGTTTTGAAGAAGGAAGGTTACTTCTTCCCGAGAGCCTCTTGAAGCTCCCCGCGCTCGTACATCTCGGTGACGATGTCGCAGCCGCCGATGAACTTGCCGTTGATGAAGATCTGCGGCACGGTCGGCCACTGCGTGAACTGCTCGAGCGCGTCCCACATCGGATCATCGGAGAGCACGTCAAAGTGCGCGAGGTTTTTCACGCCGGCAGCCGTCAGAACCTGACAGGGCGTCAGCGCGTGCACGTTGTTGGAGGCCACTTCGTCCTTGAACAGGTCGAAGACCATGCGGTGCTGCTCGAGCAGCGTTCGCCCGGCGAACGCCGATGATACGATGACCGCCTGCCAGTGGTCCTGGGTGCCGGTGAGGTCGATGAGCTCAGCTTGGGTTCCCGGGGCGAGAGTCTCGATCCGGGCTTTGATTTCTTGCGCTTTCATTCGTTCTGACCGTTTAGCACGGGTAAGGACAAGGCTTCAAGGTTCATGTAGAGGTGTGGTACCGTGGAGGTCACGATGGATGAGAAGGAATATCGACGGATTGTCGACGGCACGTTCAGGAGGCTCGAGAAGGCCTTTGACTCGGTCGACCCCGACGTGGCCGAGTTCGAGCTCTCGCAGGGCTCGATCACGATCCTGTTCAGCGATCGCAGCAAGTGCATCCTGAGCACCCAGCCGTCGGTGCGCCAGATCTGGCTGGCCGCCGCCTCGCGTGGCCGGGCGTATCATTTCGATTTCGACCCGGCGTCGGAGCGCTGGCTCGACGACAAGGGTAAGGGCGTCGAGCTCCTCGAGTACGTGCGCGTGCTCGTCAAGGAGACGGCCGGGGTCGAGCTGAGCCTGTGATCGGGACAGAGTTCATCTTCATCACCTGCCAAGCCGGAGCCGAGAGCGTGCTCAAACACGAGGTTTCCCGCGAGTGGCCCACGTTCAAGCTGGCGTACTCGCGTCCCGGCTTCATCACCTTCAAGGTCGCGCCTGACGCCGACGTCGGGCCCGGCTTCGACCTGCGCTGCGTCTTCGCTCGGGCCTACGGCATCTCGCTCGGCAAAGCGGAGGGCTCGACCACCGCCGAGCGCGCCATGTTCGCCGCGATGCTCGCCCGCCAACGCCTTCCGGGGCAGCTGCGGCTCAACGTCTGGGAGCGCGAGAAGACCGATCCTTCGTTCCAGCAGCCCGAAGAGCCTTCGGGCGAGCCGAGCCCGCTCGTGCGCGAGGCCGAGAGCGCGATCCGCGCGGCGCAGGACGGGCTTTTTCTTCCCGAGGGCGAGGCCGGCAACGGCGACGTCGTCTTCAGCGTGGTGCTCGTCGAGCCCGACGAGTGGTGGATCGGCTACCACCTCCATTCGCGCTACCATAGGCCGTGGTCGGGCGGGCTGGCGAAGTTCACCTTGCCGGCCGCCGCGCCGTCGCGCGCGTATCTCAAGCTGCGCGAAGGGATCAATTGGCCCGGGTTGCCGGTGAAGAAGGGCGAGGTCGCCTTGGAGCTGGGCAGCGCCCCCGGCGGCGCGAGCCTCGCGCTGCTCGAGCAGGGGCTGAGCGTGATCGGCGTCGATCCCGCCGACATGGACAAGAGCGTGGTCGCGCACGAGGGCTTCCGCCACGTCCGCCTCCAGGCCAAGCAGCTCAAGCCCGAGGATACGGGAGCGGTCGACTGGCTCTTCTCCGACATGAACGTCGACCCCTACGACGCCGTCGACGCGGTCGAGAAGGTGATGAAGGGGCTCGGCACGGTGGCGCCGCAGCGCCTGCTCGGTGCGCTGCTCACGCTCAAGCTCACGAGCTGGACGAAGCCGCTCGAGGTGCCCGAGCTCGTGCGCAAGCTCATGGAGCGGCTGCTTACGGTCGGTTTCGTGCGCGTGCAGGCGGGCCAGCTCTTCTACAACCGGCGCGAGGTCTGCGTGGCGTGCTTCACGCCGGCTGGCGAGCTGCGGCTGAACCCGCCGGCCGCGCCGGCCGAAAAAAAACAGACCCGGACGGGGCGCCGTTGAACCGCTAGGGGGGCGCCCCCGTCCGGGCCGTACTGCTGGAGCTTGCCGGCAGAGATTACTCGGCGTCGTTCTGCGTGTGCACGTAGACCGGGCGAAGGGCGTCGCCGCTGAAGGTCGAGCGGGTTTCGATCTCGCGGCGTTCGACGCGATGGTAGCCCTGGGTCTTGTAGACGACCTCGGTGGCTTCGAGGGCGGCGAAGGTCGGGCAGCGGTTGGAGCGGTTGTCGCGGACGGACAGCGACTGGAGCGTGCCGTCGACCGGGCGCCGGTCGAGCTTGGCGTGGACGATGCGTGAGCCGCAGGCGTCGGTGAGGCGCTCGACGATCGGCAGCGACACCACGATGGGCATCGGCATCATCTGGGCGCACATCGCGCGCGGGGGGCAGTAGAAGCGGCGGGGCATGACGAGCGTCGCGGTGCCCTTGGCGTAATCGAGAGTGATGCTCGCGCTCTCCACCTGGTTCTTGTACGGCAGCTGTTCGTCGAGATCGACGTGGGTGAGGTCGGCGCTCCACACGGGCGGCATCGGGCTGCGGGCGTGGGCGGCGGTGACGAGGCTCAGACAGGCGGCGACGGACAGGATGACGGTTTTCATTTCTTATACTCCCTATTCAAAAAAATTTGTGACCCCTAGCGGACGAGAAGAGAGATAGCCATCGAACTCAAGAATGGAAACTTATTCGTTCTAATACTAATCAATCAGTTTTAATAATGGGTTAAGCCGGGCGAAGCGGTTTTTGCCGAGGGAAGCGGCAGTTTCTGCCAGCCGACGCTCGTTGCCGGGTATTGCGTTCAAGCCAGCTCGGATACAATCGAGCTAGGTCTCTACTCCATGGAGGGAGCAGAAACAGGTCATGGATATTTCGAAGACTGAAGCCAATCGCGAAGTCGAATCGCTCAAGCGGCAGCTCAAGGACCGCGAGATCGACCATTCGCGCGAGACCGACAACCTTCGCCAGGCGCAGCGCGAGCAGATCGACGCGCTCAGCGACGCGCAGAAGTCGTCGCTCGACCGCGTTCGCCAGAACAGCGAAGAGGCGTTTCAGACCACTCGCGAGAAGTTCGACGAGGAGATCAACAAGAACACCGATTATTACCAGAAGGCGCTGAAGGACGAGCGCGCCGAGGGTTACGACCGGTACGGACGCCTCTCCAACGAGGCGTCGCGCGACCGCGCGCAGACCGCCGACCGCAGCATGAAGGCGTTGAACGAGATGCGCGAGGGCGACGAGTCGCGCCTGGCCGCCGAGCGCGAGAACTCCTCCCGCACCGTCAAGAAGATGCAGGGCTCGTTCCAGGAGGAGCGCGCCAAGCTCGAGCAGGCCACCAACGACAAGCTCGCGCGCAAGGACAAGGCGCTCCAGGATTCGGCCGACGCGCAGAAGCGCAACGCCAGCACGCGCGTCGACGACGGCCTGAGGCGCGCGGCCGAAGAGTCGCAGCGCGACCGCATGTCGGCCGACCACCGGTACCATAAGCTCGCCGAAGACTCGAAGAACGAGCATGAGCACACGCTCAACGCCTTCGCCACCCGCGAGGCGCAGCTCGTGAACGACAAGACCTTCGCCGAGCGCGACACCACCCGTCGCGCCCAGGCCGCCTTCGACGAGTATCGCGAGCGCACCTCGCGCGCGATGAAGCAGTCGATCTCCGACGGCAACACGCAGGCCGGCGAGCAGCGCCGCCAGACCGACGCCAAGATAGCGAAGCTTTCGGCCGACGGCGAGTCCGACCGCCAGCGGCTGCGCAACGAGTTCCGCTCGGCCGAGGCCGACCTCACGGCCCGCAACCAGATGGACCGCGACCGCGCCGAGCTCCAGGCCGAGCTTTCCAGCAAGAGGCATCGCCAGGAGGTCGCGGCCGTCCAGACCGCCTCGACCGACAACAGCTCGCTCACCAACGATCTCATGAAGGACCATTACAACGAGACCCTCCACGATCTCAACGACACGAGCAAGCGCAACTTCGAGAAGTTCCAGGCCACGGCGCAGCGGCACATCGCCGAGGCCGACATGCGAAGCTCGTCCGATCTGGGCGAGATCGAGCGCCTGAAGGCCAAGGAGCTCAACCAGCAGTCGGTCGCCCACTCGCGCGATCGCCACCAGCTGATCCGCGCCTACGAGAGTCGCCAGAGCGCCTCCGACGACCTGCACGAGCGGCAGACGGCGGCCCTCAAAGAGAAGGTCGGCGAGGACATCATCGCCGTCAACGACAAGGCCGCCAAGGAGCTGCGCCAAAACAACCTCGAGGCCACCACGCAGATCTACGGCGCCAAGCGCCAGCTCGGCGATCTCGCCACGGAGATGGACTACCAGCGCCGGAGCGAGCTCTCCGCGGCCGACGACAAGTATCGCGAGCGCGTCAAGCGCGTGACGGAAACCTACAACCGCCACATCATGACGACGCAGGACGCGTTCGACGAGGCCAACAACGAGTTCAAGGCCGAGAGCCACATGCAGATGGCCAAGGCGCGGGGCGACGCCGAGCACGAGAAGCGCATCGCGCTCATGGAGATGATCTCCAAGAACCGCGCGATCATGGCCGGCTACGAGTCGAAGATGAGCTCGATGAAGGACGACCACGACGCCGAGCTCGCCAAGATGAAGTCCGACAACGACAAGGCCATGCGCGAGACGATGAAGCGCGCGCGCGAGCAGATCGAAACCGATCGTTCGTTGCACCAGCGCGAGCTCGCCGCCAAGGAAGTCCAGACCAAGGAAAAGCTCAAGCTCCAGGAAGAGGCTTTCCGCGACACGGTCGAGAAGCTCAAGCGGAGCCAGGAAGCTCAGATCCGCAAAGCCTGACCCTCGCGCCCAGCCGGGCCAAGGGCAGACTTTGCCGCCTTTGCTCGTCAAAATACCATACTAATAAGATCAGCTATTAATTTGGCCGGCCAATAACCGACTAAATTAGTACTGGTATGGCACTCAGAATCGCTACAAACGTAGAAAGCCTTTCGTCGCAACGCTCGCTCGGGATCAACCGGGAGGCGATGAACCGCTCGCTCGAAAAGCTCGCCACCGGCGAGCGCATCGTGCGCGCGGCCGACGACGCGGCCGGCCTCTCGATTTCCGAGAAGATGAAGGCCGAGATCCGCAGCACGGCCCAGGCCTCGCGCAACGCCAACGACGCCATCTCGCTCGTCCAGACGGCCGAGGGCGGCTACAACGAGATCCAGAACATTCTCATCCGCGTGCGCGAGCTCTCGATGCAATCCGCCAGCGACACCGTCGGCAACGGCGAGCGCGGCTTCACCGACAAGGAAGTGCAGGGGCTTCTCAGCGAAGTCGACCGCATCGCCAAGTCGACGGTTTTCAACAACACGCACCTGCTCGACGGCAGCACGGGCGTGCTCGAGTTCCAGGTGGGCACGCACAACAACCCCGAGCTCGACCGCCTGAACTACGACTCGAGCCACATGAACGTCACGCGCGAGCGCCTCGGCATGGTGGACATGCACGTGCGCGACAAGGAGAACGCGCAGGGCAACCTCGACCGCCTCGACAAGGTGATCGAGACGGTGAACTCGCAGCGCGCCGAGCTCGGCGCGTTCCAGAACCGGCTCACGTCGACGATCGCCAACCTGGCCGTCGCGCGCGAGAACATGGAGGCGTCCAACAGCCGCATCCGCGACACCGACGTCGCCTCCGAGTCGAGCGAGCTCACCAAGCGCAACATCCTCATGCAGGCCGGCACCGCGATGCTCGCCCAGGCCAACGCCGCTCCCAACATCGCCCTCAAGCTTCTCGGCTAGTTAGCCCCGGGCCACCTTTTCCACGATCGCTGAACGTTCCCGTCGCATCCTCTTTCCAGGACGAAGGAGGACCCGATTATGCGATGCAAGTCATGTTTATTTTTGGTCATGCTGGCGCTGGGCGCGGCGGGCTGCGATCTGAACAGCAAGATCGACGTGCCCACCGACTACACGATGCGGCTCGAGGGCGACCTGCAGACCGGCAGCAGCCAGAGCGACGGCAAGGGCGGTGGCCGTGGTGGAAAGGATTCGTTTCCGCCGCCCTTCCACGGGATGGATCTCTCGGGAAACTCGGTGAGCTACGAGGCCGATCCCCACGGCTTTGACGGCTCGACAAGCGGCGCCTATCCGTGCGACGGCACCCGCCATGCCGACGTCGAGGTCGAGCGCGTGATGGCGCCGATCCGCGACGTGCTCATGTACCGGCCCTGGAGCGTCAACGAGCGCGCGTGGCGGGAGCTGACCGCGCCCCTCGACGACCTGAACATCCGGACGGTGAGCGTGAAGATCGGCGCTCCGGCGTTCTGGCGGCTGTCGAGCGAGGACGTTCTCGCGTACTCGCGCTCGTACCTCGGGCGCCAGAGCGTGCGGCCGATCGCCGACTACCTCCTCGACGCGGAGCTGTCGCTGAAGTGCTACCTCTATGACGAGGCGGGGCTGCCGGTCGACTTCGGCGGCGCCGAGGGCGCGGAGTATTGCCGCGACAAGATGGGGCTCGAGCTCGACTAGGGCGCGAGCGGGACCGAGACGCGCGAGAGCACGCCGAAGATGCGCCGGTTGTCCGAGAGAAAGAGCTTCTGGCCGAGGTAGACCTCGCGAAGGTCGTCCACCGTCAGCGTGGCGTTGTGGCCCGCGACGAGGTCGGTGGCGACGACGTACGCCGGCGCGGCCGAGGCGGCGGTGGTGAAAACGAGCAGCGCGGTTGCGAGCAGCATGAAACAAATTAACGCTCGATTGACCTGGCAAAGTCAATCTGAAATACTCTTCGGCACCGTGACGAAGCTCTCGACTCTCCTCACCACCGTGGCGTTTTTCCTCGCGCCGCTCGCGGCGCGCGCCGTCGACGTCGACCTCAACGGCTTTTTCACCGTCGGCTACGCGCGCAGCAACACCTCGACCATCTACCTACAGACCATCGACAACAGCGGCGACTTCGCGCGGCTCTCCAACGGGGGACTTCAGGCGAGCGCGTCGATCTCCGACCGCGCGATGGTGAAGGTGCAGACGGTGGCTACCGGTTTTCCGGACAAGAGCTTCCACCTCGATCTCGACCTGGCGCAGGCGCGCTATCTCGTCTCGTCCAACCACGCGGTGCTGCTCGGGCGACTTCGCCTGCCGCTCTATCTCGTCTCCGACTACCGGATGGTCGGCGCGCTCTACCCGTGGACCGTGCCGCCTTCGGAGGTCTACGACGTGCTTCCGCTCGAGTCGGTGGGCTCCAACCAGACGTTCAACGGCGGCAACTGGGTTTCGCAGTGGGAGCTGCCGGCGGGCTGGGCCGCCGAGACCGAGCTTTTCGGCGGCGGAAGCTCGCGCTCGCTCGACCCGCCCAGCCAGCACATCGAAGCCAAGGTGAAGCGGCTCTTCGGTGCCGAGGCGTCGGCGACCCGCGGACGGCTCGAGCTGCGCGCGTCTTATCTCAACTCGCTCGACTCCTCGACGACCACGACCCTGGGGGGCGGCGCGGTGCCCTCGTCGTCGGACACCTCGCTCGGCGTGCTGAACCTCGCGACCGCCGGCGTGCGCTGGGAGCCGAAGAGCTGGCTGCTCCAGGGAGAGTTCGCGCGGATCTTCTCGGACAACCCCCGCTTCCGCGCCGTGCAGTCGCATTACGAGACGCTCGGCTACCGCTGGTTCTCGCGCAAGCTGCTCACGCAGCTCACCTTCTCGCAGCTGCTCGACTCGTCGAAGTCGAGCTCGAGCCTGGGCCAGAAGTCCTACCTGTTCGGGCTGGCGTACTCGCTCGACACGAACTTCGTCGTGAAGGCCGAGGTGCAGCGCGTGGTGCCGACGCCGCCGCCGACCGCCCCCGCGCCCCCGCCGGGCGCGCCGCCACGGCCGCCCCAGGCGACCGGGCTCTTCTCGTCGCAGCCCTCGAACGGCTTCACGGTCTATTACCTGTCGATCAACGCGGCCTTCTGAGGGCGGCCGGGCAAAAAAAGCCCGCGGCTACAGCGCCCGGCGTTTTCTGCCGAAAAGCAGGGGAATGGCTGGCTCCAACCCCGAGTCGCTGCTGGGCGACGCCGATCTCTTTCCGCGCAAGCTCTCGATCACCGCGGCTGTGCTCGCCGGCGCGCTCGTCGCGGGGGTGGTGCTGCTCGTCGCCCGGAGCGCGCGGTTCTCGTCGCTGGCGGTGAAGTTCCCGACCGACGCCTTCGTCGGGCGCACCGCCGACATCGTCGCCGCGGTCAAGAAGGGCGAGCTCGCGCGGGCGGCCGCGCTTCAGCGCGCTCCGGCGTATCGCCAGCTCGGCGACGACTTCACGGCCGCCCTCGGCGACCTCACCGAGCGCCTCAGCCAGGCGCGGGACGAGCAGCTCGCGCGCCAGCTCAAGCTGATCCGCGCCGTGGTGGCGTGCTTCGTCGCGGTTTTCATCCTGCTCGTCGCGCTCTTCCAGCGCATCTACGCGTCGTACCGCGCGCATTTCCGCGCGCGCGTCGAGGCCGAGCGCCAGATCCTGCTGCTCAGCCAGGGCCGCAAGGCCCTCATCCACGTGCTCTGCCACGACCTCGGCAACCCGGTCGCCTCGATCACGGGGCTCATCGGCTTCGTCGAGAAGTTCGAGGGCGAGCAGCGTGCCCAGGCCATCGCGATGATCAAGCGCGCGGCCGCCGGCGCGCAGGGGATCATCGATCTCATCCGCAAGCTGCAGGCGCTCGAGAGCGGCAAGCTGGCGCTCGACCTCGGCGACCACGAGCTGGCCGCGCTCGTGCGCGAGTCGGTCGAGGTGCTGGGCGAGCGGCTGGCGATGAAGAAGCTCAAGCTCGTCGTCGACGTCGATCCGGCGCTGCGAGTGCGCGTCGAGAAAACCAGCTTCGTGAGCTCGGTGGTGAACAACGTGCTCAGCAACGCGATCAAGTTCTCCAAGGAGGGCGACGCCATCGAGATCCGCGCGCGCGCGCGCGAGGCCGGCGTCGACCTCTCGGTGCGCGACCACGGGGTCGGCATGCCTCCCGAGCTGGTCGACTCGGTCTTCAGCGAGCTGAAGGCCACGAGCCGCGCCGGCACGTCCGGCGAGAAGGGCACGGGATTCGGGATGCCGCTCGCCCGGAAATTCGTCGTCGCCTACGGCGGCGACATCGCGGTGAAGTCGAGCGAGGCGCCCGGCGACCACGGCACCGAGATCACCTTGAAGCTGAAGAAGCGCTTGAGCCCAGGCTGCTGCGCAACCTCTGGCGCGTGGGTCTTCAGGTACCACTGCTCACCCTCTTCGAGCGACACGCCTTCGGGA
>JACQAX010000064.1 GCA_016194795.1 Deltaproteobacteria bacterium
GCCTTGCGGAAGCTTCGCTTGAGCTCGGCGGCGCGCGCCTCGAGCTCGCCCGCGAAGGCCGCGTCGCCCATTCGGCGCGCGAGCCGCGCGACGCTCAGCCGCGCGCGATACGCGTAGGCCTGCACCTCGCAGAGCTGGATCGGCGGCTCGGCGAGCACGCCGTCGTCGCCCATGATCGAGTTGTGCGAGTCTTTCCAGCCCTGGTTGTCGAGGCCGGTCGGCGACCGCTTCGCGTACTCGAGAAAGCCGTCGCCGTCGCTGTCGCCCCACTTGTCCAGCCACTCGACCGCGCGCTTCACGGCGGGCCACCACTCGCGGGCCTTGGCGTAGTCGTCGGTCCACGCCACGTACTCGCCGAGCAGGATGAGCGCGAGCGGCGTCGAGTCGATCGAGCCGTAGTAGGGGATGTACGGGATCTCGCGCAGGTTGGCCATCTCGCCCCGGCGCAGCTCGTGGAACACCTTTCCCGGCTCCTCGTCGGTGAACGCGTCGACCTTCGTCCCGATCGAGCGGAAACAGTAGTCGAGCACGCCCGCCGCGAGCTTCGGGTAGAAGGGCAGGAGCTGGTAGGCCGTGATGAGCCCGTCGCGGCCGAACGGCGCCGAGAACCACGGGATGCCGGCGTACGGGTAAACGAGCCGCTGCTCGGCCTCGAAGCTCGTGAGCATCTCGATGTCGACGCGCGCGTTGCGCATGCAGCGCTCGAAGAAGGGGTTGTCGCTCGCGAGCTTCAGCTCGCCGAGGTAGGCGTCGACGCCGTGGGCGTCGACGGCCTTGAGGTGCTCCGAGACGGTGATGGCGCCGACGTGCTCGTTCAGGACGTCGTGGTTCGGCTCGCGGTCGAACGACACGAGCGTCTTCACGTCCGAGCGGCCCTTGCCCGGGACCAGCACGCGGCTGCTGAACTCGGCCGAGTCGCCGAACAAGTCGACCGTGCGGCGCGGGCCGATGCCCTCGACGAACGTGCGCCGCGTTTTTCCGTCGAGGCCCTCGTACGCGAAGGTGACGAGGTTGCCGTCGGCGACAGGTGCCAGGAGCTTTCCGCGCTGCAGGCGATTCACGCCGCGTACCTCGAAGATGTCGTCGAACGAGGTGTCGAAGCTCTGCTCGATCTCGAGCTCGTGGTCGATGACGTCGTAGTTGGTGAGCTCGAGGTGCTCGAAGAGCTGGTCGCGGTGGAGCGTGAGCACGCGGCGGATCAGCAGCGAGTCGCGTTGGATGCGCGTGCGGCCGTCGAGCGACGGGATGTCCCGGTTCGTCATCGAGAAGACGCAGGTGTTGCCCTGGCCGCGCAGCTCGCGCGAGAGGCTCACGAGCCGCTCGCCGTTGACGGTCATCTCCCAGTGCGAGAGATAGCGCGTGTCCGAGAGGTAGAAGCCGAGCTCCGCGCGAAAAACGCGCGGCGACTCGCCGTTCTCGTCGAGCACGGCGAAGAGATGGTCGTCTTTAAGAGATACCTTGGAGATCCCCGTCAAGAGCACCGTCGACGGAATGTAGGAGATCCCGTCGATGGTCAGCCACTCCCCCAGGGTGCGTCGATTTGTGGCGGAATGGCGGGCGCCGCCATCCCGGTCCTCGCCCTGCCGTTTTCCATGAAGCATACCCTCGGACAAGCCGTCGGTAGACATCGAGATACTCCTGCGTCATTCGTTCGATCGAGAACTTCCGTTCCACTTCCCTGCGGATCGCCATGCGGTCGAGCGCCGCCGCTTCGCGGACCAGCTTCGCGAGCGCGAGCGGATCGCTCCGGAGGAAGCCGGTCACGCCTTCCCGGACGACCTCGGGCGCCGAGCCCACCGGCCGCGTGAGCACCGGCGTGCCGCAGGCCATCGCCTCGACCATGACGAGCCCGAAGGGCTCGGCCCAGTCGATCGGGTTCACGAGCGCGAGCGCTCCGCCGAGGAACTCCGACTTCTCTTTTTCGGTGATCTCGCCCAGATACTCGACGTTGCGCCCGTCGAGCTTGGGCTTGATCTCGCGCTCGTAGTACTCGGGATACGCCTCGTCGACCTTGGCCGCGAGCTTCAGCGGGATGCCCGCGCGGCGCGCGATCTCGATGGCGACGTGGGCGCCCTTCTCGGCCGAGAATCGCCCGAGGAACGCGAGGTAATCGCCGGCGACCGGGCGAGCCTCGAACGCGTTGACGTCGATGCCGTGTTGGATGGTGGCCGTCCAGCCCAGGTGGGGCATCGGGGCGCGTTGCGAGTCGCTGATGCTCACGTAGGGAAGATCGGCGTACATCTCGAAGGCGGCTCCCACGTCCGGCGCATCGAGGCTGTTGTGCAACGTCGTGAGCACGGGACACGATACCATGCGCGCCAGCGGCAGCAGCGGATAGTCGTAGTGGTTGTGGATGAGGTCGAACTCGCCGGACCGGCGCGCGACCGTCTCGAGCATCCGGATCTGATAGGCCGTCGGGTTGTGGAGGTTGCCGTGCCTGAGCCGCAGCGCCTCCGGCCAGACCGTCGCCAGCTCTCCGGCCGTATTCGAGTCGCCGCTCGCGAAAACGGTCACGTCGGCGCCCCGCCCCGAAAGCCCCAGCGCCAGGTTGTGGACGACGCGCTCGGTCCCGCCGTATAGCTTCGGCGGCACGCTTTCGAGCAACGGCGCGATCAATGCGACTCTCATGTTAGTCGTTGTAGTTTCGGATCCAGGAACGGCAAGTCGCGGCGTCCTATTTTTTCTTTTTCGGCGCGTCGAGCTGGGCGAGGAGCGGCGGTCCCTGATGGCACTCCTCGACCGGAGGCGTCGCCGTGCAGCCCGGGCCTTTGACGAAGCGGATCACGACGATGTCGGAGCGCACGGCCCGTTGCTCGTCAGGCTTGGCGTTCGGGCAGCCCGGCTCGAGCAGCGGCCGCCGCGACGTGCCCACGCGGTTGAGCTTGCCGCCGCCGGCCTCGATCGTCGCGACCGAGCTCGCGTCTTCGCTCGGGTTGAAGTCTTTTACGATCACCACGTGGCCCTCGCCGCCCATGCGTTGCACGACGAGGTCGGCGGGCTGCGGCCACTCGCCCTTGCGCACGTGCACGGGGCGGAAACACGAGACGAGCCCTTTCCACGGCGAGTCTTTCGGCAGCGGCGGGCCCTCGCCGGCGACGAATCGCGCGATCGGCATGAGATCGGCGGTCGACGGGACGACCTTCGTTTTCTTTTTCGTCACCTTGTCCTCGACCCAGGCCGAAAGCCCGTAGACCTCCGACACGAACTCCGAGCAGTCGGTGGCGCCCGCGTTCCTGTCCATGCGCTTGCCGCCGAAGGCGTAGCCGTTGTGCAGCTCGATGAACTCGCCCTGCGGCTTGCGGCCGAGCGCGTCCTCGAGGCGCGCCCACTCGCGGCTGTTTCGTTGCTTTGAGAGCGCCGGCTGCGGCGACAGTCCCTCGAACAGGATCGTGCGCCACATGAGCTGCTCGTTGCTCATCTCGGTCGTCGAATGGTCGAGCTGAGCGAGCTCGATCACCTTCGCCTTGTACTCTTCGGGCTCCATGCTCATCTGGATCTTCGCCAACTCGCCTTTCGCGCCGAGATAAAGCTCGCAGGTGCGCTGACCCTGCGTGAGATCGGTCGAAAGAAGCTTGGTCGTTTTCGATTTCGGGATGGCCGGCGGCTTATCGCATTGGGCGCCGTACAGGTCGGTAGCCCGTTTCAGGCGAGCGACGATCTGTTTTTCGGCGAGCGCCATCGCGGCGGCGACCTGCTGTCCCGACATCGCCCCGTACGCCTGCAAGAGCGCGAGCTGGTCATGGTCCTGGATGTCGCTGTGAAACTTCTCGGCGTGCTGGACGGCGATCTCGACGAGGCACGACTGAAGCTCCTTGGCCGGGACCTGCGCGTCCACGAGCTGGTTCTGGTTGACGAGCTCGGCGCCGGGCGCCGGGCAGACTTCGTTGCTCGCCTTCGGTTGCGGGAAACCGAGCGGAACGTATGTCGTGACGTTTTTCTGGTCGCACGAGAGGTCTTCGGTGGCGACCCAGTATGGCGTCGAGGCCTCGCCACCGGCGCAGACGACGAGCGCGCGGTTCTGGTCGGGGTCCAAACAGCTGACGGTGATCGACGGGCATTCTTTGTGGCGGAGCGGATCGTTGGCCGAGTCCATTCTCCAGGGCGTTTCGCCGAGCAGCGGCTGCGCGCCCGCGCAGGCCGAAGCCGCCGCGACTTTCACTTCGCCCGCGCAGGCGCTGAGACGCGCCGGCATCGCGGGAAGCGGCCGCGGGTCGCCCGGGGCGCGGCTGCAGAAGGACGCACCCGCGCCAGCCGGCTGCGCCGGCAACGCCAGAGCTCCCAAGAGTGCAATAATGAACGCCCTCGAGTTCAAAGCAGATCCCCCGTCCTCATTTTATCGCGACGCATTATAAATCGATATGCCAGTGTTTTTGCTAGCAATATCAGCTATTTGATTTGAGTTACTTGAGCAGGATTTCGAGAATGGCGATGGTTCCGAGGCCCGAGCAGAAAGCCAGCAGCTTGGAGACGGCGCCACCCTGTTTCTGACGATGCAGCTCGGGAAGAAGATTGGCCGAGGCGATATAGAGAAACCCGCCGGCCGAGACTGAAAGCAGCAGGGGCGAAGACGCGTGGGCGAGGCTTGCGACCCAAAGCGCGGCCGCCGCGCCGACGAACGCCGACAGCTGGACGAGAAAAAGCCAGAAGAGCGCCCGACCGCGAGAATACCCGTGGCCGATGAGGATGGCGTAGTCGCCGATTTCCTGGGGAAGCTCGTGGACGAGCACCGCGAGCGTCGTGGCGAGGCCGGTTTTCACGTCGATGAGGAAGGCGGCTGCGAGCGCAATGCCGTCGGTGGCGTTGTGGATCGCGTCGCCGATGAGCAGCATCGGGCCGATCGTGTCGTGCTTGTGGCCACCCTGGCCCGCGGCGTGGCTGCCGATGAACGTCTCGATGGCGTAAAAGCAGGTGAAGCCGGCGAGCGCGGCCGCCAGGATCTGCGAGGCCGGTGCTCCGGAGCTCAGCGCATGCGGCAGGAGATCGAGAAACGTGGCGCTGATCAGCGTACCGGCGGCGAAGGCAAGCAGGCTCGTGATGTGTCGCTGAACGAAGGCCTGGGGCAGCAAGCCGCCGGCGAGGCCGGCGAGGCCGTCGAGCAGGATGGCGCCGACGATGAGCCAGATGTTCTGATCCATAAAATGAAGTTCCGTCTCTTAACAGCTAATGCAATCGATTGCCACCTGCGATAATACCCGGCCAAGATGCCGAAATTCTTCGCCACCACCGCCAAGGGAATCGAAGCCGTCGCCGCCGAGGAGCTCAAGCTCCTGGGAGCGGTGGACGTCGAGGCCGGCTACGGCGGCGTGCACTTCGAAGGCGATCTCGAGCTGCTCTACAAGGCCTGCCTCGGGGTTCGCACCGCCACTCGCATCCTCATGCCGGTGCGCGACTTCGCCGCCAAGAATCCCGAGATGCTCTACGACCAGGTTCGGCGCATCAAGTGGGAGAACTACCTCAACCCCGAGAAGACCTTCGCCGTCGACTGCACCGTCGCGGGCGCCAAGGCGCTCAAAGCGCGCGACGGCCGAATCGACGCGCCACCCGCGCCCGGCCCGCGCGGCGGCCTCTCGCATTCGCACTACGCCGCCCTCAAGATCAAGGATGCGATCGTCGACCAGCTTCGTCAGAAGCAGGGCGCTCGCCCGAACGTCGACACCGAATCCCCGGATCTGCGCGTCGTCGCGTTCATCAACAACGAGCGGTGCGTGCTGAGCTTTGACGCGTCCGGGGCCAGCCTGCACGAGCGTGGCTATCGCTTGCGTGGCGCCAAGGCGCCCCTCAAGGAGACGCTCGCCGCGGCGATTCTCATGTTGAGCGGCTGGGATCCGCGCACGCCTTTCATTGATCCGATGTGCGGCTCGGGCACGCTCGTGCTCGAGGCGGGCCTCATGGCGCTGAACATCGCGCCGGGCCTGTTTCGCGATCGTTTCGGCTTTTTCGGCTGGCCCGATTTCGACGAGGCGCTCTGGACGAAGGTGAGCGACGAGGCGAAGGCGCAGGTGCGCCGGCGCGTCGAGGCGCCGATCGCGGGGTACGACGCCGATCGTGACGCGATCGCTTCGGCCCTCGACAACGCGAAGCGCGCGGGCCTTTCGAAATCCGTGCATTTCGAGAAGCGCACGATCGAAACGCTGGAGCCGGCGGGCTCGGCGGCCGGCACGCTCGTCGTCAACCCGCCGTACGGCGAGCGTCTGGGCGAGGTCGAGGAGCTCAAGGCGCTCTACGGGCAGCTTGGCGATCTTTTCAAACAGAAGATGAAAGGGTGGACCTGCTTCATCTTCACGGGCAATCGCGAGCTCGCCAAGAGCGTCGGGCTGCGCGCGTCGCGCCGCTTCGAGCTCTTCAACGGCCCGATCGACTGCCGGCTGCTCAAGTACGAGATGTACTGACGCGCTGATGGCATGCCGTTCGCAGCTTTTTTCCCGTGAGGGGAAAAGCTGTGAAGCAATTGCTCGCGCTGGTTCTCGCGCTAGCCGCGTCGACGGCGACCACGACGCGCGCGCGCGCCGACTTCCATCCCATCTTCAACCTGCAGCCGACGCGCGAGGCCGGCCAGCGCTCCGACACGCTCGAGCGGGGACACGACGAGAAGCTGCATTACCAGACCGGGGGCTTGCGCGACGAGCTCGATTACGTGCAGTCGAAACGCGATCTGGCGCGGTGGTACTTCACCGCGCTTCTGCGCGCGGAGCTTTCCGGGCTCTTCCGCAAGGCGAAGCACAATTACCAGTTCGAGCGCGATCGCCAGCGGAGCCAGGCGCCCGCGCGGCGCGAGCCCGCGGGAACCGGCGCGCCGTCGCCGGGCGAACGGCCCGCCGCCGTGCCGGCGTCGAGCGGCGCGAGCTTCGCGCCCGCCGCCGAGGCCGAAACCCATGACGACTGGGTCGAGCTCCTCGAGCGCATGAGTCGCTTCGTCGAGCGACTCACCAACGGCGGTCTCGAGACCCGGCTCAGCTCGCTCCAGGCCCGGCTCCACCTCGATACGCGCAGCTCCGTCATCGACACGCGCGTGAGCGCGCCGCTCGTGAGCATCGGCGCCAGCTTTCGCCTGCTTCCCGACGACCGCTCCGTCCCGTTCTCGGGCAGCGGCGGCGGTGGCGGCGAGAGGCTCGTGCTCACCGGCGACGGCGTCGTGCCGGGGCTGTGGATGCATGGCGCGGTCCAGTACCAGCACGTGCGCCGAAGCTTCGGCTGCGTCGTCAGCAGGCAGATCGTCGCCGGGCTCTCCGGGGAGGTCGCGCGCTCCTGGAGCCTGGCGTCGGCCACCGAGCCCGAGTCGCGAGCGTCGCTTTCCCTCTCGGTGGCTTTCTAAAAAAAACGCCCCGCGCGCGCGCGCCGACTGCCGCGTGCATGCGGGGCGCCCGGTCCGGACCGGTTACTTCGAAATCGGCTTGTCGGAGCTCGACGGCATATCCGAGCTCGCAGGCATTCGCGCGTCCATGCGGTAAAGCGCGTGGTAAGCCATCGGGTCGAGCTTCCACGTGTTGCTCTGCTTGATGAACGGGATGAGATGCTCCATCGAGCCGTTCTTGACGACGACGAAGGCGTGGTCGCCCGCGATCGTTTCCGAGTTGCAGTCGGCACCCGAGAGATCGCGCTGGATGAAGCCCTTATGGCTCATCTTACCGGCGCCGCGGTGCTTGCCCATGGACGAGCCGGCCATGGACGAGCTCACGAGCCATTTGTCGATCTGGGCGCTCACGTCCGACTTCGACATGTCGAGCTTCGAGAGCTTCTGGCAGACGTCCTTCGGAGACAGCTGGGCCGAGTCCTGGGAGCTCGTATTGCCCGTGTTGGTGGTCGAGCCCTGCGAATTCTGAACGGTTCCTGAGCTCTGGTTGCTCTGGGCGTTCGGGTCGTTTGCCGTATCCTGGGCGTAAACCGCGCCGCACAGCGCGAGCGAGAACACGACAACAAATGCTTTGAGTTTCATGCTGAATCTCCTTTGCTTGGATGGGTTGGATGCGATCCCAGAGAGGCAGCAAGAAGCACGCCACGGGCCGGCGCGGCACTGAAAACGGGTTTGTGCTTTGCGGCTAGGCAAGGTAAGAAGGAGGGGACAATGACAATTGAAAACGATAACGAAACTAAGGCTTTGGAAACAGACACGTCCGCTTCCACCAAGTCGAGTGACTCCGACAACGATGATTCGCCGCCACCGCAGGCCAAGCCGGGTGAAGTGATCGGCTTTGAAGATCTGGGATTGAGCGACGAGTCGCTCGAGCTGATCCGCAAGGCAGGTTATCTTGTGCCGACTCCGATTCAGGAGCAGGCGATGCCCGAAATCCTCGACGGCTACGATGTCATCGGCTCGGCGCAAACGGGCACCGGCAAGACGGCCACGTTCACCATTCCCGTGGTCGAGCGCCTCGCCGGCCGTGGCGGCACGCTGGCCATCGTGCTCTCGCCCACGCGCGAGATCGCGCAGCAGACTTTCGACTGCTTCGAGACTTTCGGAAAACCACGCGGCGTGAACGCCTGCGTGCTCATCGGCGGCGTTCCGATGAATCCGCAGCTCGAGGCGCTCAAGACGTATCCGCAAGTGATCGTCGCGACTCCGGGTCGACTGGTCGACCACATGGAACGCGGCACGGTCTGGCTCGACTACGTCGAGATGGTCGTGCTCGACGAAGCCGACCGCATGCTTGACATGGGTTTCCTGCCGCAGATCAACCGCATCATGACCGAGACTGCTCTTCTCGGCGACGATCCCGCCTCCGATCGACAAGCTCTGCCGCACGATGATGGATGAACCCGTGCGCATCACCATCGGCAAGCCGATGGCCGCCGCCTCGTCGGTCGAACACGCGCTCTGGCTCTGCGACACCGGCCGCAAGATGGGCGAGCTTCGCCGCATCCTGCGCCAGGAGCCCGGCACGATCATCGTGTTCTCGCGTTCCAAAAAAGGCGTGGTCGAGCTCTGGCAGTCCCTGCACAGCGCCGAGATCTATGATGCGACGACGCTCCACTCCGATCGTACGCAAGAGCAGCGCATGCAGGCGCTCGACGACTTCAAGGCGGGCAAGTACCGCGTGCTCATCGCCACCGACGTCGCCGCGCGCGGCATCGATATCGCCAACGTCTCGCTCGTCGTGAACTACGACGTGCCGTTCGTTCCCGAGGATTACGTGCACCGCATCGGCCGCAGTGGCCGCGCTTCGGCCAAGGGCCGCGCGATCACGCTCTGCACGCAGGCCGACAAGCGCCTGCTCCATGATATCGAAAAGATGCTCGGCAAGCCGATCCCGGTGACGCGCGACGCGACGACCGCCGACGGCGGTCGCAGCAGTGGCGGTGATCGTGGTGGCCGCGACCGCGGCCGTGGTGGTCGTGGCGGTGGTCGTGGCGCTTCGGCTCCGGAAGGCGCCGAAAGAAATCGCGATCGTCCGCGGAGCGACGCTCCGGCCTCGGACGAAACCGCTCAACGGCCGGCGCGCGCGCCGGGCACCTTGCCGGTTCCGCTTGCGACGCCGATTCCGGTGTCGACCGAGCGCGCCCCGCGAGCGGACGTTTCCACGGACGCTGATGAGGGTGGCGGTGGTGAGCCTGGTGAGAGAACCGAAGGCGCCCCGGCGCTCGGTCCGGACGGCCTGCCTCGCAAGCGCAGACGCCGCGGTGGTCGTGGTCGTCGTGGTGGACGCGGCGGCGCGGCCGAGGGCGATCGTGAAGCCGCACCTCGTGATGCGGCCCCTCGCGACGCGGCTCCACGCGACGCGGCTCCGCGCGAACGCGACCGCGACCGGGAGCGCCCGGCGAGGTCGCATGACCGTGAGCGCCCCGAGCCGGCACGCGCCAGCAGCTTCGATTCCGAACCGTCCGCGCAGAGCCTGTTTTCGCGCGCGCACGTCGATGGCGGCCCTAGCCGCGGTTCGCGCGCGCCCCGTGCGCCCCGTTCAAGCAGCGGTGGTGGTGGCGGTGGCGGTGGCGATCGCGCCCCGGCGCTCGGTCCGGATGGCCAGCCTCGCAAGCGCAGGCGCCGCGGTGGTCGCGGTCGTCGCGGTGGCGGTGGTGGTGGCGGCACGGGCGGCCCGAGCGGCGGCGGCTCCGCTCCGACCTCCGAGTAAGCTTCTTATTTCGCGGGAACGACTTTCTGTGGCTCGTCCCTGACGGCGGGTGGGCCGTCGTTCGTGCTCGTCAACGACTCGACGCCGTACTGAAAACAGCCCGCGATGTACTGGCCGGCCGCCGGGAACGGCAGCGGCTTCGTTTCGAAGGTGTCGAGCACGCCGTCGCGGCCCACCGGTGACTCCGACGTCACCGAAGCGCCGGCGTACGACATCGCGATGCGCTCGTAGCTGAGACTCGACGGCGAGCCCTTGACGAGGGGCGCGGCGCCGGGACCCGCGTGCGAGAAGACGATGGGCTCTCCGGGCGCCTTCTTGAACGAGTTGCCGCCCTCGAGCGACGTCGCGACCGGAAACGGCTGCTGCACCGGCTGGATCTTCAGATCCTTGCCTGGCGAGCCGTACGCGATCGCCACGACGTAAACCTTCTTGCCGATGAGCTGGTGGATCTCGTGCGTGAACTCGGGCTCGCAGCCGCCGACGCCTTTGTACATCTTCCCGTAAAACGGGCCTTCCTTCGAGTCGGCGCCGTACATCTCGTAGGCCGACTGGTCGTGGCACCAGCGCTTGAGCTTCGAGTCCCAGCGGAACTCGGCGAGGTCGCCGAACTTGAGCGAGTCGCCGTGCAGCTCGACCGAAAGATCGCCGAAGGGCTTGGCGGGAACCGCCTCTAGCTTGACCGTGGTGCGCCCGGCGACGCACTGGCGCGTGGCGCGGTCGAGGTACGCCGCGAGGGCGGCATCGCGCCGCTGCGTCGAGGCCTCCGCGTCCTTGGAGTCGTTCCACTTGATGCCGTCGCGCAAGCTCAGGCCCTGGGCGCACTGACGGTCGTGGTACGGCAGCTGGTCGGCGATGTTGTCACCACTCGGGTCGCTCAGCTCGACCTTGTCGAAACGGCCGTTGTCGCATTTCAGGGTGTCGCCCGCGTACGGGTAGAAGCAGTTGCGTCTTTCCGTGATGGGTTTCCCTTTGTCGGCGTCGACCTCGTTCATCAGCCCGAACTGATCATAGTAGATTTTCTCGCCCGTCGATTTCTGCTGCTGCTCGGCACGACAGAACGCCTCGAACTTGCCCAGACACTCGTCGCTGACATAGCCGGGCGGAAGGGTCTTGAGCTTCGAGCCGTCGGGCTTCAGGCAATAGGCGTGCGCCTGAGTCGCGGCCAGGCAGAACGAGACGACGAGCCAGAATGCCGGCTTCTTCATGTGAGGTCCCCCAGGGCTCATATTTTAGCAGGCCCGGAGAGCGGCGCCAGTGCCGGAATTTCACCAGAGGATTCGCGCTATTCGGCGGCCCTCACCGCGAAAGGTTCTTTTCGACGGCTTGCACCAGCGGTGCGATGATCTCGCCGCTCATGCCGAAGCGGGCGCCCACCGCCGAGAACAGCTCGGGCAAGGGCTTCGAACCGCCGAGGCGCAGGCCGCTCTTGTAGCGTTCGACGGCGGCGTGGTGGTCGTCGAGCGACTGCTTCCAGACCGCGAGCGCGCCGAGCTGCGCGATGCCGTACTCGACGTAGTAGAACGGCACGGCGAAGACGTGCGGGTACTGCCAGCCGAGATCGCGATAGCCCTCAAGGCCGCTCCAGTCGAGCTTCGGCTGGAAGCGTCGCTCGAGCTCGCTCCACATGGACCGGCGTGCCTGCGCGCCGGTGGCGTCGGGCGGCGCGGTGTAGACCCAGTGCTGGAAGGCGTCGATCATCGCCATGAACGGAAAGAACTCGACGACCTTTTTGAGCTGGTCGTCGAGCACGCGCGGCAACACGTCTTTCGCGTAAAACTCCTTGAAGTAGGGGCGGCTCAGCAGCTCCATCGCCATCGACGCCACCTCGGCGAACTCGAGGCCGGTGTGGTGGTACGAGGTGAGCGGGATCTCCCTCGAGAGGTAGTAGTGGAACGAGTGCCCGCCCTCGTGCAAAAGCGTGTCGACGTCGCGCTTGGTGCCGGCGGCGTTCATGAAGATGAACGGCACGCGCTCCTCGCTGAAGCTCGTGCAGTAACCGCCCGGCGCCTTGCCCTTGCGCGAGTCGAGGTCGAGGAGCTTTTTCGAGATCATGTGGTCGAAGTACTCGCCGAGCTCGGCGTCGACCTGGCGGAAAATCTTTCGGCAGCCCTCGACGAGCTCGCCGGCCGTCGAGAACGGGGTGATCGGCGTCTTGCTTTCGGGATCGACTTGCAGGTCCCACGGGCGGAGCGTCGGGACGCCGAGTTTCTTCATGCGCGCGTCGTGGAAGCGCGAGACCACGGGCACCACGTGCCGCTCGATGGCGTCGTGGAACTTGAAGCAGTCTTCCGGCGCGTAGTCGAAGCGATGCATCGACGCGAAGGTGTAGTCGCGAAAGCTCTTGAAGCCCGCGTTGGCGGCGATCTTGCGGCGCACCTCGAGCATGCGATCGTAGAGCGCGTCGAGCTCGCCGGCCACTCGGCTCCGGACCGCGACCCGCGCCTCGTACGCTTCGCGGCGGGTGGCGCCGTCGGGCTCCTCGAGAAAGCGCGCGAGCTGCTGCATGGTCAGCTCTTTTCCGCGGAACTTCGCCGTGAGCCCGCCCATGATCTTCTCGAACTCGTTGACGAGCTTGCGCTCCTGAACGCCGAGCGGGACGTTCTCCTCGCGGAAGATCTCGACGTCCTTGCGAGCCGTGCGCAGGTGGCAGGCGTAGAACTCGCCGAGCTGCCCCGCCGCGGGCGTCTCGAGCATCTTCTTGTTCAGCTTGAAGCCGTACGTCTCGGTGAGCGGCAGCACCTGCTCGACGAGCTGCATGTAGGCCTTCTCGGCTTTCTCGTCGGTCGTGTCGACGGTCGACGCGACGTGGGCGCGCGAGTAGCGGTCGTGGATGGCGCCGCCCAGCTCCTCCCAGTCGAAGATGAATTTCTCGAGGTCGTCGCGGCTGGCGACGGCACGCGCGAGCAGCTCGTCGTAAAGACGAGTCACGTCGGCGGCGTTCGACGCGTCGAAGGAAGGGGACAGGTATTTTCTGGGGAACTTTTTGTCGACGTTCGGCATTGGGCCATCATCGGAGATGACTTTGGGAACGTAAAGAGGGTTTTCAGACTGAAAACTCGTCGCCCTAACGGTGGGCCAGCACGCGCCAGTGCGCCTCGCGGAACTCTTCGCGTTCGAGCTTGCCTTCGTCCACGGTGCACGGGATCGCCGAGCCGCTCCAGACCATCTTCTGATAGCCGTGGTCGCGCACCTTCTTCGAGACGAGCTCGCCGCGCACGAGGCCGTTGTAGCCCATCGACGCCGCCTTGAACCCGAGCTTGAGCACGACCTTGTCGCGATCCTTGCCGCCCACGACCTCGATGTCGCGCAGCGCCTTTTTGATCACGGGCACGTTGCCACGATAGCCACGCGACCAGAAGCCGACCTTCTTGGCGCGCTCGAGCGTTTCGTCGTAGCTGGCCTTGGCGGGGCCGACGACCGAGTCGAAGCAGCGCGGGCAGTAGTTGTTGTGGCAGAGCTCGGCCGGAACCGGATCAAGAAGCTCGAACGTATCTTCGGCCAC
>JACQAX010000065.1 GCA_016194795.1 Deltaproteobacteria bacterium
ATCTCGCGGAAGCGGGCCACGGTCTTCTCCGCGAACGGGAGCATGTCGGGGATCAGGGGCTTCGGATTCTCCGCGCGGGAGCTGTGAGAGGCGACGCGCGCGCCGTTGTAGCTGACGACGAGCACCGGGTTGCCGCTGGCGTAGGAGCGGATGCGGTCGACGAGGTTGCGCACGGCCGTCTTCCGGCACTTCTCGCCGCAGCCGTCCGAGCCGGCCTCGAAGTGCGTCGTCCAAAGGTCGAGCGCTACGCCGGGCTCGAGCTCGATCTGCGAGACCATGTAACCGGCGACCGGAAGGTGGTTCGAGTTCTCGAACTTCCACGAGTCGAAGCCGGCGATCTTGTGCGAGGTGAGCACGGAGTTTCCGCCGCTGGCCTCGAATATTCCGCCCGTCGGGTAGCCGAAAAGCGAGCGCCTCACGCCTTTGGCGCCGCGGTAACGAGTGTCTTTGGTCAGTTGTCTCTGGAGGTCGTCAGCGTGGTTGCACGAGATCCAATGGTCGAGGCTCGTATTCCAGACCTCGTTGAGCGAGACGACGTCGAACGGAGGGCTCGCCTCGAGGATCTGGCGGCCCAGCGTCCAGAATCTTTTTTGGCAGTCGTTCTTGCGGCGGCCGAAAACGTTCTGGTGGAGCACCCGGATCGTCGTCACGACCTCGACGTCGTCGTCCGGGCCGGCTTGCGCGGCCGGCGCGAGGGACAGGGCCATCATTACTGCGGCGAAGAGGCGAACGGCTGGGCTTGAAGTCATGGATCACGCTCCTGCTTACGGTCATTTCACGGCCCGTGCCACGGGTCGCCTGAAACGAGCTTGCGCGAGCGCGCCGGAATCGCGTCGTTTTCCGGCCGGAGTGAACTCCAGAGAAGGGGGGAGCGCCGGGCGGGGCGCACCCCTCGGCGCTCTATCGCGCCCGGTACAGGGCACGGTGGCTTGGACAGCAGCCGGAGCCGTGCCCGCGGTCACGCGGACACAGGTACGGCGAGGCCCTTCCGAAAAATTGGCGTGTGATTCCGAGACGGGCTCGTTGGCATCCGCGTTGCTTTTATCCAGGGCAACGGGGCCGCGCAAGACGCGACACCGTTGTTAGCCAGAAACGATCACGGGACTGTGCACGTGTAGACAGCTACGTAGAGCATTCTTGCGATCACCCCGCGCCGCCTGAACCCCAACCCAGTAGTCTACCACGCCGCCGGAGACGGTGGGAACCACGTGGTATTCAGGCGGCGCGGCTGGCTTTTCGGCAGCCGTTCGAGGGTGGCACCTCTCTTGCTTTTCTTCCGGGGAAAGAGAGAGGGATCCATGAAATCGAATTCCATGTTCACCGTAAGTTTTTTGCTGCTGACCGCGTTCAACCGGACGGCGGTCGCCGACTGCAACGTACCGGGCCCCGCCGGCAAGCTCACCGACCTGGGCACGATCTCCGAGACGATCGAGGGGTACGAGCTGGCGCGCCCGCTCCACGACTTCCTCAAGCGCGTCCCGGCCGAGTACAAGCAGCGCATCGCCGAGGTGTATCGCGACGAGCGCGACATGAAGGGCCTCAAGAGCGGCCTCGACATCATCCTCGCGCCGATCAAGAAACGTTTTGACCGCACCGACGGCGGCGCGGAGTACAGCGTGTTCCTTTCCGAGACCGAGGCCGGCCTGCACCCCCACCTCTACGCCTCGAGCTGCGTGAAGGACGGTTCGCGCGACCGCTGCCTGACGATCGACCTCCTCAATCAGATCCCCGACGGCGTCGAGCTCGCGGCCAACGTCGCGAAGCAGAAGCGGGAGCTCAGCTGTTACGGCGGCCACACCCGCTCCGAGGGGCTGGGCTCCAAGGTCGTCGAGGTCGCGCGCGAGCTGATCGAGCGCTTCGCGGCGAAGAGGAACGAGGGCGGTAAGCCCGCCGCGAATTAGAGCTTCAGCTCGAGCTGCGGCAGGCGCGTGGGCCTGAAACCCACGCGCTCGTAGACGCCGACGGCGCCGGGCTGCGAGCCGAGCTGCAGGTTGTCGACGCCGCGACGCTTGGCCTCGGCGATCGAAAGCTCCATGAGCTTCGTCGCCAGCCCGAGCCCGCGCGAGCCCGTTTCGGTGAAAACGTTCGTGAAGTAGCCGATACGCCCGTTGCGCCCGCGCAGCGAGGGCGGCTTTTCGAAGATGACGAGGCCCGTAGCCGCGACCAGCCTGCCCTCGGCTTCGGCCACCGCGCTCACATAAGTGCCGTCGAGGATCGCGCGCGCGAAATACTTTCTCACGTCATCGCGATAAGCGGGGTCGAACGCGTCGTCGGTCGCGGCGTTCACCTCTTTCTGCATGAGGACGCGCAGGCGGACGAGCTCGTCGAGGTCGGCGGTCGTGGCGAGGCGGCACCAGTGGCTCTTCATTCGTGCGGGTAGCCTAGCACGTTTCCGGCAAACAAGCTGGCGCATCGCGCTTCAAGCTTCCGGTCGTCGACTCCTGAAAAGCCGAAGCCGTTCCAGCGATAGAGCGCGGTTCGGGTTTCTTTCGTGGTCGGATCGAGCGCGACGAACGAGTCTTTGCGATGGAGCGCGCAAAGGTAGTCCGAGTCGCGAGCCGTCGCGCCGCGAAGCAGCTCGCCGTCCACGAGCGGCCAGGCCAGCGCCGAACCTCTCCATCGGGCGATGAGCCCGTGGGGGCCGACGTCATAGACGTAAGGGCGCGGGCTCGTCTCGTGGTCGATGCTCGAAGGGTGGGCTTCGAGGGTGAAGAGAAAGTCGCGGCGGGCCTTCCCCACGCCGAAGCTTCCCTTGGCCAGCGAGCGCAGCTGTTTTGCGACGACGTTCCAGCCTTTGGCGCCCGGCTTCCGACCCTCGAGCACGACCTCGCCGTCGACGAACTGCCCTTCGGCAAGCCGCGGCCGGATCGTGAACCCCTGGACGACCGTGGGCCGGGCGGCGCGAACGCTACAGCTTTCGATCGCCTGGTGGCGCGGGCTTGCCGGTGCCGGCGCGGGGTAGGCCGAGTTTGGAGGCGTCCGTGTCTCGAGGCCCGAGCACGCGAGCC
>JACQAX010000066.1 GCA_016194795.1 Deltaproteobacteria bacterium
CGACCGTGTAGCGGGCTTCGAGCCGGGCCGCGGCCGTGTAGTTCTTCGCGCGCGCGGGGTTGACGGCGAACTCGAGAAAGGCGCCGAGCTTCATGCGGCCTTCGAAGAGATCGTAGGCGGCGTCGACGCTTACCGGAACCTGGAAGCTCGTCATCGGATCGCCGGCGTCGCCCGCGAGGACAGTGAAGCCGCGGACGTCGAGGCGGGCGCCCGCGCCGAGATAGAGGTGGCGCTTGGCGTAGTAGGCGGAAGCCGCGTCTCCGAGCAGCGAGACGAGCAGCTTGGCGGTGAAGTCGACGTTGTACTGGCCGCGCGCCTTGTCGAGGGTGACTTTCGGGATCTCGCTGGCGACGCCGAAGCCGCTGCCGAACATGGCCTCGCCCGCGACGCCGTAGACGACGGCGCGGTCGAGCTCCCAGCCGTGGGCGCCCGGGCGCAGGGTGACGTCGACGCGCATCATGTTCGACGCGTCGGAGTAGTTGGTGCGGTCGATGCCGGTGGCGGCGCCGAACGGGGCGATCGAGAACGATAGGATCGCTGAGCCGCCCCCCGAGGTCGTGTAGCCGCCGCCGAGCTCGAACGAGGGCCGTACGATGTCGGTCGGGCCTCGCACCTCGCGTCGCGAGTCGGGGCAGACGCCGGTGTACGGGTCGGTCAGCGCGCCGATGGCGTTGTCTTCCGCCTCGACGATCTCGTAGCAGACGCGCGAGCTCTGGTAGCACATGTAGCAATAGTCTTCGGCCATGCCGTGCTCTTTGAGGCAGGCGTTCAGGCGGGCGCGGTACTCGACTCTCTTGGCCTCGACGGCGGCGGGGGATAACACAAAATACCTGACCATTGAAGTCAATATTGATCGATTTTAGTCATCTCTCGAGTTAAGTTCGTTCAGCCGAATACGCCGAGCGCTTCGTAAAGCGCGAGCGTCGCCGCGATCACCGACTTCTCGTCGAACTCTCCGCAGGCTTTGCGGCGGCCTTCGGCTCCCATGCGCGCGCGCTCGACCGGGTTCTTGAGCAACGCCTCGATCGCGTCGGCCAGGGCCGCGGCGTCGCGCGCGGGAACGAGCAGGCCGTTCGTCCCGTGCACGACGACCTCTCGGCAGCCGGGCACGTCGGTGGCGACGATCGGCCGGGCCATCGCCGCCGCCTCGAGCAGCGTGCGCGGCACGCCCTCGCGATAGCTCGGCAGCACGACGAGCGTCGCCTGCGCGAGCAGCTTCTCGACGCCGTCGACGTGGCCGAGAAAACGCACCGAGCCCTCGGCCCGCCAGGCGTCGATCTTCGAGGCTTCGATCGACGAAGGGTTGCCGGGATCGCGATCGCCGGCGATCTCGAAGCGGGCGCTCACTCCTCTTGCCCGCAGCAGCTTGGCCGCCTCGACGAACTCGCGGATGCCTTTTTCCTCGAGGAGGCGGGCGACGACGAGCACGAGCGGCGGGTTCGCCGTTGCGTCGCCGCCCGGAGGCGGAGGCGCGAAGCGCGCGGTATCGATGCCCGAGCCCCTGATGAGCGCGACGCGCTCGGGCGCCACGAGGCCCAGGTCGCGAAAGACCGCCAGATCGTCGCCGTTCTGGAAGACGACGCGCACCCGCCGCGCCGTCAGGGCGCGGCGATACAAAAAGACGACGAGCGGGCGCACGAGGCGCGCCTTCCAGCCGTTGCTGATGAAGACGTGGCCCAGGCCGGTCACGGCGTTGACGACGGCGCCCGTGCCCGTCGCGAAGGCCGCGAGCGTGCCGTAGAGGACGCATTTGATCGTCATATGATGGACGGCGACGGGGCGCTCCCGGCGGTATACCGCCGTCAGGCGCGAAAGCGTCAATAGCTCGGCGGCCGGGTTGACGCCGGCCCGGTCCATCGGCAGCTCGATCCAGCGGAAGCCTTCCTCGATCAGCCGGTCGACGTAAGCGTCGCGGGGCGACACGAAGGCCGGGGCCAGGCCGCGCTCGCGCAGCGCGCGCGCGAGGGGGCGCCGGAAATTATAGAGATACCACCCGGTGTTGGCGACGAGCAGGACTTTTCTGGCGGTTGGTTCTTCCAAGAGCTCCACGCTATCTGAGTAGAATTTTCCCGGCAAGCGCCGCCGTCCCGCTAGGCCGAAATGGCCCGGTGGACGCCGCAAAAAAACGCGGGGCTTGGCGCTCTCGTTACAATCCATCGTATACTGATTGTCAGGGAAAAGTGGAGTGGCAAAAGAAAGCTTATGGATGAGCTGATAGTTCCAAACTCACGCGGCGGCAAAACAGGTGGCGGAAAGAGTGAAGAGCTCGATCTCGGCGAGATCGTCCGTCTCTTCCTGCGCCACAAGTTTCTTCTCGCGTTCCTCATCATCACGGCGATCATCACGGCGTGCCTCGAGCACGTGAGCTTCCCGTCGTTTCGCGTGTCGGCGATCGTCTCGGTGCAGAACACCGAGAACAGCTACACGCAGCAGATCTCGGCGCGCCTCATGAACGGCGTGATGGGCGGCGGCAGCGGCCCCGAGAACTCGCGCGAGGTTCCCGAGAAGTTCTTCCAGCTGCTCAGCTCGTTCGAGTACGACCTCGAGGTCGCGAAGGCCTTGCGCGCGACCAAGGAGTTCGAGGGCATCAACCCCGAGCTCTTCGTGCGCAAGGGGCTCGTCGAGACGCTTCGGCACAAAGTGAAGAAGGCTCTCTTCCACGAGGACCCCGACGCCAATCTCCAGTTGAGCGACGAGCGCCTCGCGTCGATCCTCGGCCGGTGGATCGGCTTCGGCAAGGGCGGCGTCGACAACATCGTCGTCACGGTAACGACCACCGATCCGACGCTCTCGCTGCAGGTCGTGAACCTCGCGGCCGAAACGGCGGTGAAGTACATCACCACGCACGAGCTCAAGGAAATCGACGACGGCGAGAAATACCTGAAAGTGCAGCTCGAGGAAGCCGAGCGCGAGATCAAGTCGACCGACACGACGATCACCGAGTTCAAGCGCTCCAACCAGCTGCTCTCGATGGACCTGGCCCAGGGCGATTCGGCGTCGCTGGCCGCCGGCCTGCGCCATCAGATCGAGGACGTCGAGATCACGCTGGCCGAGAACAACAAGCTGCTCAAGCGCCTGTCGCACGAGTTCCGCGTGCAGGAGAGCGAGCTCTCGCCCGACGACCAGTCGGCCAACACCAAGGCGAAGTTCGGCCTCGGCCGCAAGATCGCCGAGCTCGAGCGCGACAACCAGTACCTCGAGGCCCGTCGCGGCACCGTCCAGCGCATGCTCGACGAGCTCATCCGCAACCAGGACCCGCACATCGAGCAGCGCATCTTCGACCTCCGCAAGAAGGTCGAGCTGCAGTACAACCTCTTCCAGGAGCTCAAGAAGCAGAGCTTCCAGCTCGAGATGGAGCGCATCAGCGTGCAGAACCGCGTGCGCTTTTTTGAGCGCGCGCGCGACTTCAGCGTGAACCGCTCGCTCTCGCTCAACCGAAAGATCCTGATCGCCGTCGTCATCGCCTTCCTCATCGGCGGCTTCGGCGCGTACCTCTGGGAGCTCGTCGTCCCTCGCATCAAGAACCGCTACGACCTCGACGATCTCAATACGATCTACCTGGGGTCGATCCCGGACATGTCGAGAGTACCCAGCGTCCAGCGCGTCTTTCTGCAGCCGGTCACCAACAAGAAGGGCAAGCTCGACAAGAGCGGCGCCGTGCTGTGCCGCTTCGACCTCGACTCGCCCTCGGCGATGGCCTTCAAGCACATCCGCACGCGCATCCTGCACCTTTCCGAGAAGGGCGGCACGCAGGAGCAGATCATCTCGGTGCACAGCGCGCAGCTGGGCGAGGGGAAGACGTTCCTCGCCAGCAACATCGCGAGCTGCATCGCCCACCTCAAGCGCAAGGTGCTGCTCGTCGACTGCGACCTGCGTCGCGGCACCACGTCCGAGATCTTCCGCGTGAAGAACGTGGCCGGGCTGTCCGAGGTGCTGGCGGCCGAGGAGAAGTTCGGCGCGGTCGTGAAGAAGAACGTGATGCCGCTGCTGGATCTGTTGCCGGCGGGCCACATGCACCAGGACGCCACCGAGATGATCGCCAGCGGCCGGTTCACCGAGCTGCTCGAGGACCTACGCTCGGTGTACGACTACATCGTGCTCGACACGCCGCCCGTCATCCTCGTGCCGGACGCCGGCCTCATCGCCCAGCACGCCGACATGGTGATGATGATCGCCGACGCCAACAACACCACGAAAGAAAACCTTTCGGCCGCCATCGAGACGATCCTGCACCTCAAGCAGAAGCGCATCTACTCGGTGCTCAACCGCGTCGAAGGCGGTCGTCAGGATTACGTCTACGTCGTGCCTGACCGTATTCTCGAAAGCCGGATGAACCGGAAAGCCGAAGCCCCGTCGGCTCCTCCAACTCTCAAAGGATGAGAATGCCCCGAAGCCGTCCGATGGTCGCCGTTGTCCTGATCCTCTCGATGGCTTCGAATCTGGTTTTTGCTTCGGAGATCCGCGATCCTCTCGGCGTCCACAAGGACCAGTCGCAGACGGGCGCCGCCGAATACGTCTATCGCAACGATTCGGAAGAGATCCTCGTGCCGGTGTTCGTGCTCGGAGCGGTTCAGCGCCCGGGCCTTTACCATATTCCCGTGAAGACCGACTTCGTCACCCTTCTCGCGCTGACCGGCGGCCCGATGCCGGGGGCGCAGCTCGACGAGATCACGATCAAGAAGTCGTACGGGAAGGAAGTTCAGGTGGTCGACCTCGAGAAGCTGGTCTCCACCCCGAACCTCAAGTCGCCGGCGCTCAACAACAACGACGTGATTCTCGTCAAGACCGAGAAGCCGGCCGTCTCGTCCAACACCACGCTCGTCATCGGCCTCATCACCTCGCTGCTGACCGTCGGGGTGCTGGCCATCACCGTCTCCAAGACCAAATAGGGGCTCAGAGCGCCGGAACTTTGCCTTCGCCGCGCTTGCCGCTCGACTCGTCGGAGCTCGGAATCGACTTGGCCGGGTATTCGTCGTCGAGGAAGCTGCACTTCTCGAGGGTCTTGGCCGTCTCGACCGGGTGCGGGTCGACCTTGATGAGCGAGTCGGAGTAGGTGACCTTGGAAAGGCCGACGCGCAGGCCGAGCGAGAGCATGAAGTTTCTCACGGTCTTCACGAAACCCGGGTCGTTGACCTGGGTCTTGTCCTTGAGCGAAAGGCCGCTGAGGCTGACCGTGATCGCGCGCGGACGGTAGACGCCTTCGCACTTCTCGAACTTCTCCTTCTTGGGGACGAACGCGTTGGCGTTGCCCGTGAGCGTGAACTCGTAGTCGCCGATGGCGAGGTCGGTTTCGAAGACACCGTCGATTTCGCTGCCGGCGTCGGTGACCTTGAGCGCGGCGTTGTAGGTGCCGGCTTTCAGGATGTCGAGGTGGACGCCGCCGATGTCGCGGGCCTTGAGGTTCTGGATGTAGCTGCTCGGGATCTCGGCTTCGCGCCCGAAAAGCAGCGAGAAGTGCTCGGACGGGATCGCGATGAGCCGGTTGCCGTCGGCGTGGTCAATGAAAGGCTGCTCCTTGACCGACATCGTCGCGCTCGATTCGCCGTTCTGGTAAATCTCGTAAATCCCGCCGTGGGTCGATCTCCAGCCGCCTTCGAAGTCGTAACGGAACTTGAGGTCGGCCGACGACGTGGACGGGCTGAGGGCACACGAGGCAACGGCGGCGACGCCGCAAAGCTGAATCCAGAATCTCATCTCTCTCTTCTCCTGCTGAAAGGTTGTGGGGAAGAGAAATGCACGAAATTTGCCAAACGTCAGGGTAATAAAATCGATGGGTTGCAGTGCCTTTTAATGGGCACATTCGTTTTATGAGATTGTTTTAAGGACGCGTGTAAACGCCGCAGACAGCGGCGGGCAGGAGCCTACGCGGCTTTTTTCCCAGGAATCGGGACGACGTCGGAGGCGCGGCGCTTCGGGGCCTCGTCGGTGATGAGAAACTCCTCGGTGGTGAAGTGAACCGGGAGGCTGGCGAGCGAGTACTGGAGATTGTAGACGGACTGGAAGAGCTTGAGCTTCTGGCGGATGGCGTCCTGCAGGTGGTGCTTCGTGCTGTCGTCCTCATGGTTGTGGTCGGGCAGCACGATGTGGAGCGTCTGGTTCGCGAGGTAGATCAGGTCGCCCTTGCGCGTGGTGAACGTCTGCATCATCAGCTTGAGGCAGTGGACGATGTCGTGGACGCGCTCTTTTTCCTCGAGCAGGCCCGTCTCGAAGAGCGGCTCGAGCTCGATCCGGATCACGGTGCAGGTGCGGAAGCGGGGACCGCCGCGGTTCTCGAAGCGCTCGTCGGGCGCGGCCAGCCGCGCGGTGAGCTTTTTCTCGATGGCTCTCAGCAGATAGAAAAGGCTGAACATCGAGATGCCGATGGCGGCCATGTAGACGAGCCCGCTCGTGAGCAGCGCCTCGTCGGTGCGAACCATGTCGATGATGATGACGGCCGTCAGCTGCAGATAAAACGTGAGGCTCAGCAGCATCGTCGCCGTCTGGCGCACGGTCATGCCGAGACGGAGCAGCCGGTGGTGGAGATGGCTGCGGTCGGCTTTGAACAGCGGCGTGCCGCGCTTGAAGCGCCGGTAGGTGCACAGGCCCATGTCCATGATCGGGTAGCCCATCATCAAGACGATGTTGATCGCGTGCACCCACGAGCGCTGCTGCGGAGGGCACATGAGGCTCATCACGCCGAAAAGAAAGCCGATCGGAAGCGAGCCGTTGTCGCCGAGGAAGATGGCGGCCGGGTTCCAGTTCTTGCGCAGGAAAGCGCCGAGCGCCGGCAGGAGCAGCGCCATGAGGACGAGGCTGAGCTCTCCCTGCGGGCCCCACTTGGCGCTGATGACGACGAGCGAGGTGGCGACGAGCGCCGAGATGCCGCCGGCCAGCCCGTCGAGCCCGTCGACGAGGTTGATCGCGTTGCGCAAGCCCACGAGCCACACGACCGCTCCCGGCCAGATGGCGACGCCGACGCGGTTCTGCCAGTGCTGGCAGAAGGCGTGGACGGTCGGCTCGAAGACGATGACGTTGATGGC
>JACQAX010000067.1 GCA_016194795.1 Deltaproteobacteria bacterium
CCCGACGGAACGCTCAAATGCCACCGGGTCATGCTGAGCCCCGAGCAGCGGATCCTGCGCGAGGTGCTTCGGGTCCTCGGCAAATGACTGGATAAAGCCCACCGATTCCGGGCTCTTTGTCTCGCTTGCGGCGTTCTGCTAAAATTGAGGCATGGCCGCGAACGTCATCAAATTTCAATTCAAGGGCTTCTCGCCCGCGCCGGAGTTCGAGGCGTACGCCAACGAGCGCCTCACCTCGCTCGTGCACACGGCGCCGTTCGGTACGACCTGCGTCGCCGAGATCGAGCTCACCCCGACGGGCTACAAAACCGTCATCAAGATGACGTATGGGGCCAATCCTTTCCACGGCACGAACATCGGAAGCGATCTCGAGAACAGCATGCAGCGTTGCATGGGCATGGTGCGCAGCAAGACCTTCAAGTACCGCAAGGACAAGCTCGCGCAGAAGAACAAGCCCAAGCCCGAGAGCGCCGAGCAAAAGGCGGATCCCCTCAACGGCATGAAGAAGAAGTTCTACACCGGCTGAACTTTGACGAGGCTCGCGGCCTTCGTGGCGAGCTGGCGGGCCTTCTCCACGCTCTTCGCCGTCGCGAGCGCCACGCCCATGCGCCGGTGCTTGCGCGCCGTCGGCTTGCCGAAGATGCGCACGTCGACGTTCTTGAGCGCGAGCGCCTTGTCGACGCCGCGATAGCTCACGGCCGGAAGCTCGCCCTCGGCGAGCACGACGGCCGAAGCCGCGGGGCCGCGGTAGTTGATCACGGGAATGGGCAGCCCGAGCACGGCGCGGGCGTGCAGGTCGAACTCGGAGAGATCCTGCGAGATCAGCGTCACCATTCCGGTGTCGTGCGGGCGCGGGGAGAGCTCGGAGAAGATCACCTCTTTTTTCGTGACGAAGAACTCGACGCCGAAGAGGCCGGCGCCACCGAGGCGGGCCGTGACTTTTTTCGCCATCCGCTGCGCGGCTTTGAGCTGCGCGGGGCGCATGCGGGCGGGCATCCACGATTCCTGGTAGTCGCCTCTCTCCTGGCGATGGCCGATCGGGCTGACGAACAGCGTGCGCCCGTCGCGCGTGCGCACGGTGAGCAGGGTGATCTCGAGCTCGAACGGGATGAGCTCCTCGACGATCACGCGCTTCTTGTCGCCGCGCATGCCCTCGAGGGCGTAGGCCCAGCTGGTCGCGACGTCGGCGTCTTTTCGGGCCACCGACTGTCCCTTGCCGGACGACGACATCACGGGCTTGACCACGACCGGGAAGCCGATTTTTCTCGAGGCGGCGAGCAGCTCGGCCTCGCTCTCGGCGTAGAAGTAGCGCGCGGTGCGAAGCTTGAGCTCTTTGGCGGCGACCTCGCGGATCGCGTCGCGGTTCATCGTGAGGTGCGCGGCCTCGGCCGTCGGTACGACGGTGATGCCCTGTTTTTCGAACTCGCGCAGCTTCTCGGTTCGGATCGCCTCGATCTCGGGGACGATCAGGTCGGGTCGGTGCTTCTCGACGACGCGCGCGAGCGCGTCGCCGTCGAGCATCTCGATCACCTCGAACGCGTCAGCCACCTGCATCGCGGGAGCCCCCGCGTAGCGGTCGACGGCCACGACGTGCTGGCCCAGGCGCTTGGCCGAGATGGTGAACTCTTTTCCGAGCTCGCCGGCTCCGAGGAGCATGATCTTGTTGATGGGTTTCATGGCCGGGATGTTCGCTGATCGCGGGTGGTTCGGCAAGAGCGGCTGCCGGAAAAGGGCCGGGCCCGGCCGCGCTCAGTCGGAGTTGAGCGGCGGCCAGGCCCGGTTTTCGGAGTCGTCTGCGCAAGGCAGGGTTACCGAGCTGTGGAATCCAGCCAGGGTGTACGGGTAGTCCCGCGGCGGCGGAGAGGGAAGGCTCCTTCGCGGCGACGGCCCACGGCTTCTATCCAGCTCGGCAGGTCAAATCCCTGCGCGCGCGGCTCCGAACCTCACTGTGCGGGCACGCCTCCCGAGGGTTTCACGATACTGGGCGTGATCGTCGGCTGCGCCGGCGGCAGGGGCTGCGAGCCGTCCTGGCAGAGGCCTTGCGCCTTGAAGTCGGCGAGCTTCGCCGAGAGGCGGGTGAGCGTGGACTTGTCCTGGCCGCCGAAACCCGCGATCGAGATCTCGCTATAGAGCACGTTCTCGGGCAGGCCGGGCCCGAGGGTTTGCACGACCGAGTAGCGCACCTCCTGAAAAAGCGCGATTCCGCCGTTCGAGCCGTCGGGCACTTTGCGGCGGATGAGGCATGGCGGCGAGTACGTCGCCGGACAGATGCTATTCTGCTTGAGCTGCGACATCTGGCCGCTCACGTCTTTGAGCGCGGCGCTCTGGTCGCCGTTGGGCTGCGTCGTATAAAGCGTGCTCTCGCTCGTGCCGCCGGGGCCGGTGACGAGCTGAATGACCTGGTAGCGATACAGGCGGAACGGATACGACTCCGACTCCTGCTGCCGCACGGTGCAGTAGATCTGAGGCGGAAACACCGGCGCCACCATCGCGGCGGCCGGGTCGCACGAGACCTGGTAGGTCGGGCTCGCGCCGTTCGGGCCCGGGATGCTGAGCGTCTCGCCGGGCTTCACGTGATAAATGATCTGGTCGCCGGCGAAGAGCAGGCGTCCCGCGAACAGCATGACGGCAAGAACGGTAAGCCAAAAAGCAGATTTCATGTTCGTCCCCCAAGAGTCAGGTTACGAAGACTGACTAAACTAGTCAAGTTTAGGAATGAGATTTTCCGCGCCTGACCAAGGTTTTTCGCGTGTCCAAAAGCCAGACGGTGCCGCTTCAGACACGGCCTTTTGGGGCTTATTTCAAGCACCGGGCCGGATGAGCGCGCGTTGACTGAAAGCTAGACGGTGCCGTCAAACCTGCAGAAAGCGGTCGACGCTCGCGGCCATGCGACGGCCTTCGGCGATCGCCCAGACGATGAGCGAGGCGCCCCGTCTCGCGTCGCCGGCGACGAAGACTTTCGGAACGCTCGTGCGAAACTCGCCGTCGGCCTTCACGTTGCCGCGCTCGTCGAGCGCGACTCCGAGCTTTTCGAGCAGCCCGCCTCGCGCGGGGCCCGTGAAGCCCATCGCCAGCAAGACGAGCTCGGCGTCGATGGTGGCCTCGCGGCCGTCTCGTTGCGCGTGGAGCTTTCTGACGAGGCCGTTTTCGCCGCTGAGATGGGTGGTCACGATCGAGAACTGGCGATCGCAGCCCTCTTCGTGCGCGTGCGAGGTGCGAAGCCTCATCGGCCAGAGCGGCCACGGCGTCGAAGGCGCGCGCTCGAGCGGCGGCTTGGCGAGCAGCTCGAGCTGGTGGACGATCTTCGCGCCCTGGCGGTGCGCGGTACCGACGCAGTCCGAGCCGGTGTCGCCACCGCCGATGACGATGACGCTTTTGCCTCGGGCCGTGATCGGCTGGGCCGGCGGCGTATCCCCGGCCTGCGCGCGATTGGCCTGGATGAGATAGTCCATGGCCAGATGCACGCCCCCGAGCTCGCGTCCCTTGACGGGAAGCTCGCGCGCCTGTTCGGCGCCGGTGGCGATGCAGACCGCGTCGAAGCCCGCGAGCAGCCTGTCGACGGAAAGACCGGTGCCGCCGACGTCCACGCCGGCGCGGAACTCCACGCCCTCGGCACGAAGCTGCTCGAGCCTTCGCTCCAGCACCCACTTCTCCATCTTGAAGTCGGGAATGCCGTAGCGCAGAAGCCCGCCGATGCGGTCCGCCTTCTCGAGTACCGTGACCACGTGACCGGCGCGCGCGAGCTGCTGGGCGGCGGCCAGGCCGGCGGGCCCGGATCCCACGACGGCGACCTTCTTGAAGGAGCGCTTCACGGGGAGCAGCGGCTCGACCCAGCCCTCGTCGAAGCCCCGGTCGATGATGCTCGACTCGATCACCCGGATCGTCACGGGTTGATCGGTGATGCCGAGCACGCATGCGGATTCGCACGGCGCGGGACAGAGCTTGCCGGTGAACTCGGGGAAGTTGTTCGTCGCGTGGAGGAGCTTGAGCGCGTCTTTCCACCGGCCGAGGTGGACGAGCTCGTTCCAGTCGGGGATGAGGTTTTCCACGGGACAGCCCGTCGAGCTCTGGCAGAACGGCACGCCGCAGTCCATGCAGCGCGTGGCCTGCGAGCGCAGCTCGTCTTCGAGCTGAGGAAGATAGAACTCGTTCCAGTCTCCGACGCGCTCCTCGGGCAGGCGCCTCTTCGGCTCGACGCGCGTGAATTTCAGGAAGCCCTTCGGGTCACTCATGGGGCGCTCCCGAGGGCATTGCCGGCTGCGTACGTCTTCTGACCGCCGCGCGCTCGGCCGCCCGGCGCGCCTCGAGCACGCGCTTGTAGTCGACGGGCATGACCTTCACGAACTTGGCGAGCGACTCGGCCCATGCGTCGAGCACGCGCTTGGCCTTGGGGCTCGCGGTGTGGACCAGATGCTCCTCGATCAGCTCGCGCAGCTGGCGCGCGTCTTCATCCGAGGGCTTCTCGAGCTCGATCATCCCGAGGTTGCACCGCGCGCGGAAGCGGCCCACCTCGTCGAGCACGTAGGCGATGCCGCCTGACATGCCGGCGGCGAAGTTGCGCCCGGTGGCGCCGAGCACGACGACCGTGCCGCCCGTCATGTACTCGCAGCCGTGGTC
>JACQAX010000001.1 GCA_016194795.1 Deltaproteobacteria bacterium
GCGCGCGGCGAGCTCGGCGACGTTCATCGTACCGGTCGCGCCGTAAAGCAACGCGATGCCGAAGAGCAGGATCGCCGAGGCGGCGCTTCCCAGCACGAAGTATTTGAGCGCCGCTTCGTTCGATTTCACGTCGGTGCGGCGGAAGCCCACGAGCACGTACACCCCGATCGACATCACCTCGAGCGAGACGAAAAGCACGATCAGGTCGAGCGAAGAGGCGAGCAGCATCATGCCGAGGCAGGAAAAGAGCATGAGGCTGTAGTACTCGGCGTAGTGGATGCCTTCCTTCTCGAGGTAGGAATAGGAGGTGAGGATCACGAGGCCGGTGGCCCCGAGCAGCACGGCATTGAGGAGACCGGCGTAGTAGTCCGCCGCCAGCATGCCGTTGAAAAGCGTCATCGGGGGCTCGCCCCAGACCAGCGTCACCGAGTAGATGCCGGCCAGCACCGTCACCAGGCTCATCACCATCGCCGCCAGCTTGTTGTTGGCGTTTTTCGTGACGCCGAGAAGCAGCGTGATCATCGCTCCGCCCGCGACGACGAGATAAGGCATCAGCATCGCCAGTTGCTCGCGCGAGAGGGCTAGGTTCTGCGGCTTAATCAGCTCGTCTTGCATGGTTCACACCTTTACCTGGTTGAGGAACGCCTTGATCGAGGCATCCATCTTGGACATGAAAATATTCGGGAAGATCCCCATGACGAAGATCGCCGCGACGATCGGGGCCATCACGACGAGCTCGCGCAGCGAGAGGTCTTTGAGATGCTTGTTCTCTTCGTTCGTCACCGGGCCGAACATCACGCGCTGGAACATCCAGAGCATGTAGACGGCGCCGAAGATCACGCCCGTGGCCGCCACGATGGTCGTGGCCTTGCTCACCTGGTACGAGCCGAGCAGGATCAGGAACTCGCCGACGAAGCCGTTCGTGCCGGGAAGCGCCACGCTCGAGAGCGTGACGATCATGAAGACGACCGCGAAGAGCGGCATGACCCGCGTGATGCCGCCGAACTCGGAGATCTCGCGCGTGTGGCGACGCTCATAGATCATCCCGACGATGAGGAACAGGCCGCCGGTCGAGATCCCGTGGTTGAGCATCTGGTAGATCGAGCCGTTGACGGCCACCGCGTTGAGCGAGAAGAGGCCGAGGATGACGAAACCCATGTGGCTCACCGACGAGTACGCCACGAGCTTCTTGACGTCGGGTTGCACCAGCGCGACCCAGGCGCCGTAGACGATGGCCACCGCTCCGAGGCACATGAACGTCGGCGCCATGAAATGGAGCGCCTGCGGAAAGAGCGGAAAGGCGAAGCGGATGAAGCCGTAACCGCCGAGCTTCAGCAGCACGCCGGCCAGGATCACCGAGCCGGCCGTGGGCGCCTGGACGTGCGCATCGGGCAGCCACGTGTGCAGCGGAAAGAGCGGCACCTTGATCGCGAAGGCGAGCGCGAAGGCCAGGAACATGAGGGTCTGCGGGCTGCGAAGGCCGTCGAACGGGATCTTCACGTTGTAGAGATCGGTCAGCGCCGCGCTGTAGTTGCCGGTCTGCGTCTTGTACATGCCAAGCAGCGTGAAGATCGCGACCAGCATGAGCAGCGAGCCGGCGAGCGTGTAGATGAAGAACTTCATCGAGGCGTAGATCCGGTCCTTGCCGCCCCAGACGCCGATCAGGAGGTACATGGGGATCAGCATCGCCTCCCAGAACACATAGAAGAGGATGATGTCGAGAGCGACGAACGCCCCGAGCATCCCCGTCTCGAGGAAGAGGAGCAGCATCATGTACGACTTCACCTTCTCCTCGACCGCCGTCCAGGAGCCGAGCAGGACGATCGGAGTGAGGAAGGTGGTCAGCACGATCAGCAGCAGGCTGATCCCGTCGATCCCGATGCGGTACGAGATGCCGAAGGCGCTGATCCACTCGTGCGTTTCCTGGAACTGGAAGCCGGCGGCGGCCGGGTCGAACTGCTGGTACAGCACGCAGGAGAGCAGGAAGACGACGAGCGAGAAGACGATCGCCGCCGCCTTGACGAGCTTCTTGCCGGTTTCGTCGCTTGCCGGCAGCGGGATCAGCAGAAGGCCGAAAACCGCCGGAAGGAAGACGACCAGCGAAACGAGATGCTTAGTGATGAATTCCATAAATGAGATATCCCACCGTTGCTGTTAGACCGAGAAGTATGAAAACCGCGTAAGTCTGGATCGCGCCCGTCTGCAGCAGGCGCGTGACCTCGCCGGTCAGCCGCGAGACGCGGCCGAAGGCGAGCACCGTGCCGTCGACGATGATGACGTCGATGACGCGCCAGCAGAACATCGAGATCGCCTTGGTCGGGCGCACGATGACGAGGTCGTAAAGCTCATCGACGTAGTACTTGTTGTAGAGCACGTTGTAGACGGCGCCGGCGCTTTCGAAGATCCGTTTCGGCAGCTCGGGCTTCACGACGTACATGAAGTAGCCGAGCGCGAGACCGCCCAGGCCCAGCACCACCGAAGTGGCCATGAGCACCCATTCCATCGCTCCGCCCTCGACGGCGGCGTGCTCGCCGACGACCGGCGACAGCCAGTGCTCGATCCAGGAGTGGTGCGGGAAGCCGACGTAGCCGCCGACGACCGAGAGGATCGCCAGCACGATGAGCGGCAGCACCATGACCATCGGCGACTCGTGCGGATGGACGTGGTGGTGGTCGAAGCGCTCCTTGCCAAGGAAGGTGAGCGCCGTCACGCGCATCATGTAGAAGGCGGTCATGAACGCCGTGAGCGCCATCACGCACCAGAGCACCGGCCCGCCCAGGCCCACGTGGCTCGAGAACGCGCTCCAGAGGATGTCGTCCTTCGAGAAAAAGCCCGAGAGCAGCGGAAAGCCCGAGATCGCCGCCGTGCCGATGGCGAAGGTGGCGAAGGTCTTGGGCATGTGCTTCTTCAAGCCGCCCATCTTCATGATGTCCTGCTCCTCGTGCATGCCGTGGATCACGCTGCCCGAGCC
>JACQAX010000002.1 GCA_016194795.1 Deltaproteobacteria bacterium
AAAAACGCCTAGAATTGTCAATAATCCCTAAGATTCAGTTCGGCGCCGAGGCCCCGTACATGGAATCGAGCTCGGAGCGGTACTTGTCGTTACAGTAGCGGCGCCGGATCTTGAGCGAGGGGGTCAGCTCCCCGGATTCGATCGTGAACTCATTGGGGAGAATCTTGAAACGCTTGATGGTCTCGAAGCTCGCCAGCTTGCCATTCACCTCGTCGACGATTTTCTGGACAAGTCCCTGAACTTTTGGGTTTTTTACGAGTTCCGTGTACTCGCTGAATAGAATGTTCTGCTCCTTGGCGAACTTGACGACGTCTTCTTTCTCAAGGACGACAAGAGCGGTCAGGTAATTGCGCTTGTCCCCGTGGACCATGAACTGGCTGACGTACTTGTGGGTTTTGGCCAGGTTCTCGATCTTCTGGGGGGCGACGTTTTTCCCGCCGCTGGTGACGATCAGGTCTTTTTTGCGGTCGGTGATCTTCACGAAGCCTTCGTCGTCGATGACGCCGATGTCGCCGGTGTGGAACCAGCCGTCCGTGGACAACACCTCGCGGGTGGCCTCGGGGTTCTTGTAGTACTCGCGGAAGACCTTGCGGCTCTTGACCAGGATCTCGCCGTCGTCGGCGATCTTGATGGCGGCTTCGGGGAGCGGCTTTCCGATCGAGCCGTACTTGATGTTGTCGAGCGTGTTGACCGTCACCGCCGCGCAGGTCTCGGTGAGACCGTAGCCCTCGAGGATGGTCAGGCCCACGATGCGCATGAACTCGCCGATCTCGCGCGGCAGCGGCGCGCCGCCGGCCACGCAGAAGCGGACGCGCCCGCCGAACTTGGCGTAGACCTTCGAGAAGACGAGCTTGCGCGCGAGCTGGTACTGCGCGTTTTCGAGGAGCGAGGGTTTCTTTCCCGCCCAGACCTTGCCGTAGTACGCGCGGCCGGCGCCGAGCGCCCAGTCGAAGAGCTTGCGCTTGGAGGGCGACGACTCGTCGATGCTCGCCTTGATGCGGTTATAGGCTTTTTCGAACACGCGCGGCACCGCGAAGAGCATCGTCGGCGAGACCTCGGCCATGTTCATCAGCAGCTTCTCGATGCTCTCGGCGTAATACACTTCCCAGCCGAACTGGTAGACGGCCATGCTCTCGATCTTGCCGAAGATGTGCGAAACGGGAAGGAACGAGAGCACGCGGTCGCCTTCGCCGACCTCGAGCGCGTTGTTCTGCCCGGCGATCATCTTGTCGACGTCCTCGAGCTCGGACATCAGCGCGTCGTGCGTGAGCACCACGCCCTTCGGCACGCCCGTGGTGCCGGAGGTGTAGCAGACCGTGAAGATGTCGGTGGGCTTGACGGCGAGCAGGTTCTGCTCGAACCGCTCGGGGCTCGAGGCGCGCTTGCCGAGCTCGCGCAGCGCGGAGAGCGAGAGCACGTCCTTCTCGTTGGCGAGCTGCGGGGAGCCGACCATGTTGAAGACGATGATCTTCTTGACGCGCGGCAGGCGGTCGCGCACCGAGAGCACCTTCTCGAGCTGCTTGTTGTCCTCGACGAAGACGATCTTCGCCTCGCAGTGGTCAATGATGTACTGGGTCTCGTCGGGGGTATTGGACGCGTAGACCGGGACGGTCACGGCCCGCGCGCCGAGAATGGCCATGTCCGCGGCGGACCACTCGAGGCGGGTGTTCGAGATGAGGTTCACGTTCTCGCCGGGCTGTACGCCGAGCTCGAGCAGGCCGAGCGACAGCTGCTTCACCGTCTCGTAGTACTGCTTCCAGGTGACGCCCTTCCACTGCGTGCCTTCCTTGCTGAAGAAGATCTCGCGGTCGGGTTGGTTCCGCACCCGGTTCAGAAACGTCTGTGTGATTGTCGGAAAAACCTGGCGGCTGCTGCCCATTTCTCGCTCCCTTATTTGCGCGATCGTTTCGTCGCCGTATCCATCTCGCGTTTCGCGTCCCGCTGCTTGATGTCCTGGCGGCGGTCGCCTTTGGTCTTGCCCTTGGCCAGGGCAAGCTCCACTTTGACGCGGCCCTTCACCCAGTAAAGCCTGGTGGGGACCAGCGTGAAGCCTTTTTCGACGACCGCACCGATCAGTTTACGAATCTCCTGCTTGTGGAGCAAGAGCTTCCGCTTCCTCAACGGTTCGTGGTTATAGCGGTTGCCGTGGGTATAGGGCCCGATATGCATCTGGTGGAGGTAAACCTCGCTGTGCTCGACGGTGCCGTAGGCGTCGTTGATGTGCACGTTGCCCGACCGGATCGACTTCACCTCGGTGCCCTGCAAAACCATCCCGGCCTCGAAATGCTCGGTGAGGCTGAAATTGCGCGAAGCGTTCTTGTTCGCCGTGATCTGGGCTTCGGCTTCTTTTTTGGCTTCCGCCTGCTTCGACATCGGTCAGCCGCCCTTGTGCACGATCCCCATCGAGATGATCTCTTTGAGAGCATCCTCGACGGTCATCCCGGCGTCGCGCACCTCGTCGGGCGCGACCATGAGGTAAAAGCCGGAGGTGGGATTCGGCGTGGTGGGTACGTACACGGTAAGAAGCTTATCCCGCTCTCCGGTCACGAACGCGAGCGTATAAAGCCCTTTTCTGGGGTACTCGAGCTGAACGACGCGGCGGAAATTCTTGGCCTGGCCCGACGCGAAGGTCTTCAGAAGCTGCTCGAGCGTCGAGTAGACGGCGCTGAGCACCGGGACGCGCGAAACGAAGCGCGCGATGCGCTCGAGAAGCTTCTTCCCGAAATAGTTGCGCGAGACCAGGCCCACCGCTGCCAGGATGAGGAGGATCACGGCGAGCATGACGACCGTCGTGAGGAAGTCGATGAAGCGGATCGCGTAGAGGTTGTTGAGGCCGAACAGGAAGCGCGGGCTGTACTGATACGGGACGATGCGCGAGAGGCCCATGAGCTTGTCCCAGATCCACACGACGATGCCGAACACCGCTCCGATCGGCGCGAGCACGAGCACGCCGGCGATGAGGTTGTTTCGGAACGTCGCGAGCTTGAACATCAGAAGGCCATCGTGAGCGAGAAGCCGCCGCCGTAGATGGAGCCGCCGATGTCGTAGCCGGGCGAGCCGACCTTGTTGCCGGCGCCGCCGAGCTCGTTGCCCGACGACTTCTCGATGTGCTGCTTCACGAGCAGGTGGTACTGCGCGTTCAGGTCGAGGATGATGTCTTTCTCGACGACCTTCATCGTCTTTAGATTCAGGCCGATGCCGGCCGTGATGCTGTGGCGCGAGGGGTCGACGAGGTTGCCGGCGCCCGAGGTGCTTTCGATCGGGCTGGGGCGGTACATGTAGCCCAGTCGATAGGTGACGCTCTCGCCGCGGATCTCGAGGCCGCCTTTCGGCACGAAGATGTTCTTGAAGGTCGGAGCCGAGTTGATCGAGTTGTGGATGTTCGACGCCGAGGCGATGTTCGTGACCGTGAGGATCGGCGACTCGAAAGCCTTGTACTGGAACCAGTCGACCTCGAGGGTGGCCCAGAGGTTCTGCGTGAGCTTCGTGGCGGCCGCGATGTCGGCCTCGAGCGGGTCGTAGAAGATCGTGCTCGACGAGTTCAGCACGAGCGGAAGGCTCGCGGTGTTGGCGAGCAGGCCGGCGTCGGCGTTGGTGTCGACGCTGATGGTGTACTTGTTCGGCATGCGGATCGTGACGCCGACGGCGACCGGGTCCGGATCGGCGTAGGCCGAGAAGTAGGGCGCCACGCCGGGCTTGATCGTCGAGGCGAACTGCTGGTGGCTGACCGATGTGCTCGACGAGGTGATGTAGGCGTTCGTCGAGGCCGAAAGGTTCGTCGAGAGGGCCACGCCCATCGCGAGGTGGAGGTGGGCGAGCGGCGAGGCACTGAGCGAGCCGTAGATCTGCGGGCGCTGGGTGCGCGAGCGATAGCTCACGTACTCGGGCAGGTACGGATCGCTCGTATCGAGGTAAGCCACGCGCGAGAGCGGCAGAAACGCCGTCACGCCGGCGGTGAGGCTCTTGAACTTCTCCCCGAAGTTGAAGCTCGCGCCGACCATCTGGCCGAGCTGGTCCTGGTAGTTCGTCGTGTCGACGTCGCCGCGGATGTCTGTGCCCTTCGAGCTGATCGTGCTGTTGTTGACGATGATGTTGTTGATGCTCGTGAAGCTCGGGTGGGCGAAGTCGACGCCGAGGGAAACTTGAAGGCCGGGATGGGTGCTGTTGGCGGCCGGGTTATAGAAGGTCGCGAACGGGTCGCCGATCCCGCCGAGCATCGTGTTGCCCAGGGCGCTGGCGCGCGAGCCGTAACCGTAGAGCTCACCGGTGGAGGCGAGAGCACCGAGCGGCGCCGCGAAAACCGAAACACACGCCGCAGCCGCGGCCAAACTGATGACTGATCTCAATTCCCCTCCTCGGAAGAACCACGAAAGAGCTCTAACACCGTTTCAAGCTTCAGGGTCTCAGGACGTTCGGTACCATTGATGCCAAGCTTTGGAAAGAGTTGATGTTTTTCGGGGGAAATGAGCTTTCGGATCATCTTGCGGCGCTGGCTGAAGAGCATCTTGCAGAAATGCTCGAATTTCAGGGGATCGGAGAGGCCTTCGGTCAGGGGTTTTTCGAGAGGCGTGAGCTTGAGCACGGTGCTCATGACCTTGGGCGGAGGCGTAAACGCGCCCGGTCCGACGTCGAAGGCGGCTTCGACCTTGAAATAGCTCTGGATGAGCAGGCTGAGCGACCCGCGGTCGCCGCCGCCCGGGGGCGCGGCCATCCGCCGGGCCATCTCTTTTTGAACCATCACGACGACACCCGCGAGGTCTTTGGAGCGGTGGCAGAGGTTGGCCAGGATCTGCGAGGCGGCGGAGTACGGAAGATTCGAGGCCACGAAAATCGGCGCCTGCGACCTGGCCCGGAGGTCGTCGAGAAAATCGGTGAACTTGTCGGTGGCCGCATCCATGAAATGGAGCGATGCGGAGGGCGCGCCTTCATTGATGCCGCCCTCGAGGTAGCGGTCGCGCTCGACGAGGTGGACCGGCAGCCCCCGCGCCTCGGCCAGCGGCAGCAGCTCGGCGGTGAGGGCGAGCTTTCCGGGACCGATCTCGACGAGCGAGCGCGGTTTCGTCGGAGCTTCGTCGAGCTCTTCGGCCACGAGGCGCGCGATCTTCTCGATCGTCGGCTTGTGGTGCAGGAAGTTCTGGCCGAGGGCATGGCGTCGCGTTCTCATCATCCGATTCGGGTCCTCAAGAGGAAAAAGCGTTGGCGGCCAGCAGCTCGGCGCCTTTCAGGACCTCGCCGCGCTCGAGCATGAAGATGCCGGCGGCGCCGATCATCGCGGCGTTGTCGGTGCAGTATTGGTGGTCGGGAAAAAACACGGGAACTTTCACGTCGGTCGCGAGCAGCTCCCGGAAGCGCGAGTTCGCCGAGACGCCGCCCACCACCGCCAGGCCCCGCGCGCCGGTTTCCCCGAGCGCGATCCGGATCTTGCGGAGCAGCGTCTGGACGATCGCCTCCTGGATGGACGCGCAGAAATCGGCGAGCTCTTTTCCCTGGGGCAGCTTCGCCGGGTCGGGCTGCGTGCCCCACGAGGCGCCGACGCCGTACGGCTCGAACCCGCGCTTTTTCAGCTCGGTGGCGACCGCGGTTTTCAGGCCGCTGAAGCTGAACTCCATGTTTTTGCGGCCGGGCAGCGCGCGTGGAAAGTCGATGGCGGCCGGATTGCCGCTCTTGGCGCCGCGGTCGAGGTGCACGCCGCCGGGATAGGGAAGGCCGAGAAGCTTCGCCGTCTTGTCGAAAGCCTCGCCGGCGGCATCGTCGCGCGACTCGGAGAGCTTCTCCGCGCCGAGCCCCCGCGGGGGCAGCTCGCGGATGAGATAGAGGTTCGTGTGCCCGCCGCTCACCAGGCACGCGAGGAGCGGAAGATTCTGCGGGCCGAGGCGCTCGCAGCCCTGCTGCCCGTCGATGAAGACCGAATGCAGGTGGCCTTCGAGATGGTTGACTCCCACGAGCGGCTTGTTCAGCGCGTACGCGATCGCCTTGGCCGTCGAGACGCCGACGAGCAGCGCGCCGATCAGGCCCGGGCGCTGGGTGACGGCGACGGCGTCGAGGTCGTTGAAGCCGACACCGGCTTTTTCCAGCGCCTCCTCCACGACGGGCGTGACCATCTCGAGGTGGTTGCGCGAGGCGACCTCGGGCACGACGCCCCCGAAGCGCCGGTGCAGGTCGATCTGCGAGAAAATCACGTTCGAGCGCGCCGCTACGAACCGCGGCGTGCGCTCGAGCACGGCGGCCGAGCACTCGTCGCAGGATGTCTCGATGGCGAGCAGGCGTGGCATCCCACGGTTCTACTAAAGCGGCGCCCTCAAAGGTACTAGTTTTTGCGGGTCACGGGGCAAGTCATGCTCTTGAGCTTGGCTTCCAGCACGGCCGTGTCGGGTTTGCCGCCCTTGTACCAGCCGGGGGCCTGGTTCGGCGTATGGCATTGCAGGCACGTGTCGGTCGTGACGGCGCGGTGGATCTTGGTATCGGTGCCCACCGGGTGGTCGCCGCCCATGCCGTGGCAGGTTTCGCACTGCACGTTGACGTAGGCACGCGAGATCTTGGAGAGGGCCGAGACGTCCATGTTCGGGAGCGATTTGGCGAAGCTCTCGGCGTTGATCGCCTTGTCCGCCTTGTTGATCACGACGTCGTTCACGCTCTTCCAGCCCGTGGGCTGGCCGGCGCCGACGGTGTGGCATTTCAGGCAGTCGAGGTTGTTGTTCTGGTGCTTCTTCACCAGCGTCTCGTAAGCCTGCATGTGCGGCGTCGCCTTGTGGAAGTCGTACTGCGCCGTGTGGCACTGCGCGCACTGGGCGAAGGTGACGAAGCCCTCCGACTTCTTGTGGAACTCTTTGGTCGGCTTCGTGCCCATGAGCTCGGCCTCGGACTCCTTGTTGATCCGCGCGATCTCGAGCTTGGCGTTCGCCATGACGTAATCGAGCGCGTTGAGCTTGTCGGGCTTCGAGATGA
>JACQAX010000083.1 GCA_016194795.1 Deltaproteobacteria bacterium
CCAACGGCGCGGGCAAGACGACGCTCATCCGCGTGATCCTCGGCCAGGAAGAGCCCGACGACGGCAGGGTCTCCAAAACGAAACATCTCGCCATCGGCCACCTCGCCCAGGAAGTGCCGAAGCTCTCTGACCGCACCGTGCTCGGCGAGACGATGCGCCTCGACGGCCGGCGCGAGCAGCTGCTGAAAGCCAAGGCCGAGCTCGAAGACCATTTCACGAAAAAAGTCGACGAAGGCAAAGCCGAAGGCCACGAGAGCGATCTCGACCGCTATGGCCGCGTGCTGGAAGAGCTCGAGCACCTCGACGAGTACCGCCTCGAGGCGCGCGCCAAAGAGATCCTCATGGGGATGGGCTTCAAGCTCACCGACTTCGACCGCGCGCTCTCGCAGTTCAGCGGCGGCTGGCTCATGCGCGTGGCGCTCTCGCGCGTGCTGCTCATGGACCCCGACCTGCTTCTTCTCGACGAGCCGACCAACCATCTCGACCTCGAGTCGCTCTTGTGGCTGGAGGAGTTTCTCGCCGACTACCACGGCGCGATGCTGCTCGTGTCGCACGATCGCGCGTTCCTCAACCGCATCGTCGACGAGGTGGTCGAGGTCGACCAGAAGAAGCTCAACTCGTACAAAGGCAACATCGACTCGTTCGTCACGCAGAAGAGCGAGCGCCTCGAGCTGCTGCGCGCGCAGGCGCGCGGGCAAGAGCAGCAGATGGCTCATCTACAATCCTTCATCGACCGCTTTGGCGCCAAGGCGACCAAAGCGTCGCAGGCCCAGAGCCGCGCCAAGCAGCTCGAGAAGCTCAAAGAGAGCCGCATCGAGCTGCCCGAAGACCGCTCGACCGTGCGTTTCCGCTTTCCACCGGCGCCCCACAGCGGAAAAGAGGTCGTCACGCTGAAAGACGCGGCGCTCAAGTACGGCGAAAAAACCGTTTTTCGCAACCTCAACTGGATCCTGCCCAAGGGCAAGCGCGTGGCGATCGTCGGCGTGAACGGCGCCGGCAAGACGACGTTGCTCAAGATGATCGCGGGCCAGCTGCCGGCGACAAGCGGCTCCGTGAAGCACGGGCACATGGTGGAAGTCGGCTACTACGCCCAGCACCAGGCCGAGCAGCTCGACATGAACAAGACCGTGCTCGAGGAGCTGCAGACGGGCGCCCCGCCCGACGTCACGCTCCCTAGGATCCGCGGCGTGGCCGGCGCGTTCCTCTTTTCGGGCGACGCGGTCGAAAAGAAATGCCGCGTGCTCTCGGGCGGCGAGAAGGCGCGCGTGGCGCTGGCCAAGCTCCTGCTCCACCCGTCGAATTTCCTGCTGCTCGACGAGCCGACCAACCATCTCGACATCGAGTCGAAGGGCGTGCTCCTCGACGCGCTCCAGGACTACGAAGGCACGCTCTGCCTGATCTCGCACGACCGCGAGTTCGTCGGCCCGCTCGTCGATACCGTGCTCGAGATCGTGCCGCACCCGGAGGGCTCGGAGGTGATCCCGCTCGTCGGAACCTACGACGAGTACCTCGCGCGCAAGGTGAAGGAAGCCGTCTCGCTGGTGCGCCCGTCGAAGCCGAAACCGGCCACCGCCACCGCCTCGGCCGAGACGGCCGCTGACTCCGGCCCCAAGGGCCCGTCCAACAACCAGCGCAAAGCCTGGCAAAAAGAGCGCGACAAGCTCGAGGCCGACATCACCAAGCTCGAGAAGCGCCAGAGCGAGCTCCATGTGATTCTCGCCGACCAGAAAACCTACGACGACAAGCAGAAGACGATGGAATACGTCGAGGAGCAGCGCAAGATCGAGGAGACGATGAACGCGAATCTTTCGCGCTGGGAGGAGCTATGCTCGCTTCTGGGATAATGCTCGAGATCGTCACCATCGGCCGCGAGATCCTCGACGGCCGCGTCATCGACACGAACGCGGTCACGATCGCCGACGAGCTCCGGCCGCTCGGCCTCGTCCCGCGTTTCGCCCAGAAGGTCGACGACGACATCCAGCGCACGAGCCGCTCGTGCTCGACGAAGCCGCGCTGGCGAAGATCGCCGAGTACTTCAAGCGCGCCGGCCGCGAGATGCTCGAGGTGCAGAAGAAGCAGGCCTTTCTTCCGCGCTCGTGCGGCCCGCTCGACAACCCGGTGGGCACCGCGCCGGGGTTCGCGCACGAGCCCGCCTCGGAAGCCGGCGCCTGCTGGTACTTCATGCCGGGCGTGCCGCACGAGATGGCTCGCATGCTGCGCGAGCAGGTCGTGCCGCGGCTGAAGAAGCGCCTGCCCCTTCCCAAGACGCGCGCGCTGACGTGGTCGACCCAGTTCACCGCCGAGGGCGCGCTCCAAGAGAAGCTCACGGCCATCGAAAAGCGCCTGCCCGCCGGTTTCGAGGTGACGTACCGCACGCGCTTCCCCGAAAACCACATCGGTCTCTACGCCACCGGCGCGCGGCTCGACGACGCCGAGTTCGAGCGCGTCGCCGCCGACATCACCGCCGCGCTCGGGGCCGACGTGTTCACCACCGCGCGCGACGACGCGAAGCTCGCCTCGCTCGAGGAAACCGTCGTGGCGAAGCTGCGCGAAAAACGGCTGGTGCTCTCGACGGTCGAGTCGTGCACCGGCGGCCTCGTCGCCAACCGGCTCACCGACGTCGCCGGATCGAGCGACGTCTTCTGGGGCGCGCACGTCACCTACGACAACTCCGCCAAGGAAGCCCTGGGAGTGCCGCAAGAGCTGCTGGCCAGGCACGGCGCCGTGTCCGCCGAGGTCGCGCGCGCGCTGGCCGAGGCCGGGCTCCGCAAAATGGCAGCGCACGCGGGCCGTACCGCCAAAGGCTCGCCGATCTGCATCGCCACGACCGGAATCGCCGGCCCCGGCGGTGGAACCGACGAGAAACCCGTGGGCCTTTGCTACCTTGGGCTGGCCCGCGAGGGGCGCGAAACCCAGGTGCTCGAGATCCGCGGCCGGCGCGTCTGGGGACGCCTCTACATGAAGACGTTCTTCGCCCAGAAAGCTCTCGACGCAGTGCGAAGAAATTTGACAGACTGAAGCACTCCACTTAGGAGTTGTCCCATGAGAACTCAGGGGATGTTCGGGGTGGTTTTCTCTTTGGTCGTGTTCGTTTCCGGCGTGGCACAAGCGGCGCCACCCGCGCCGCAGCGAGCGACGCTCACCCAGGTTCGCGGCGTGTGGGTGATGAACCTCTACGGCACGCGCACCGAGATGGCGCGCCAGCACGGCGAGCTGATCCGCGATCGTCTCAAGGAAACGACGCTCCCCTTCTTCGCCGAGAAGATCCACAACGCGATCAACAACACGTACATCGTCAAAGACATGCCGTTTCTCGGCGGCGTCCTGCGCGGCTTCATCGACTTCTGGGTCACGCGCCCGCTGCGCAACAAGCTGCCCAAGGAAGACCGCCAGCTCTACGTCGAGCTCGCGAAGGCCGCCGGCTTTCCCGTCGACGAGGCGCTCAACGCCGCCGTCGTCCCCGACGTCGGCCAGTGGCTCACCTCCAACATCTTCAAGGGCAACGGCGTGCTCAAGGGCTCGTTCGGAAACCTGGGCTTCGGCTGCTCGAGCCTCGTGATCGCGCAGAAGGACGGCTTCGTCCACGCGCGCAACCTCGACTACGAAAGCTACGGCATCTTCGACCGCAACCCGGCCGTCATCTACTTCCATCCGAGCGAACCCGGCGCGCAGAGCTACACCAGCATCTCGTCGCTCGGCATCCACACCGCGGGCATCACCGCGACGAACGCCTCGGGCATCACGCTCGGCCTGCACCAGCTTTTCGTCAACGCGACGTCGCGCTCGCACACGCCGATCCTCGTGACGACCGAGCGCGTGATCCGCGAAGCGCGCACGCTCGACCAGGCGCTCGCCATCCTGAACCACGCCAAATACGCCGGCTCGTGGGCCGTCGTACTCTCGTCGGCGCGCGAAGGCCGCGCCGCTGTCGTCGAGGTGTCGGATGCCGGCGTCGACGTTCGCCGGATGGACGGCGACCACATCGTGCAGACGAACCACGTCTTCGGCGCCAATCAGAAGAAGAGCGAGTTCAACGTGAGCTACGGATCCTACCGGAGCACCCGCGGCAGAT
>JACQAX010000084.1 GCA_016194795.1 Deltaproteobacteria bacterium
CCGGTCCACCTCGCCCAGCACGATGTCGATGCTCCCGAGGATCGCAACCATGTCGGCGATAAGGTGCCCTGGACCGATCTCGGGAAGCACGCTCAGGTTGACAAAGGCCGGGGAGCGGACCTTGTAACGATAGGGCTTCTCAGAGCCGTCAGAAACGATGTAGAATCCCAGCTCGCCCCTTGGCGACTCAACCCTGGAGTAGATGTCTCCCACCGGCGGCTTGAGCTTCTTTGGGACCTTCCCCATGATCTCACCAGGGGGCAGGTCCCGGAGGGCCTGCTCGACGATTTTGACGCTCTCCGCCATCTCGAGTCGTCTGACCATGTAACGGTCAGACACGTCGCCGGCGGTTCCCACGGGAATGTCGAATTCGAAGCGGTCATAGATGGAGTACGGGTCGTTCCTTCGCAGGTCCCACTTCATGCCGCTGCCCCGGAGCATCGGCCCGCTGATCGTTCCTCGACAAGTTTTTCTCGTTCATGCTTTTCCTCTTTCGCGGGTACGTTTGATGTTCGCGGCCGTTTCGTCGGTCTTCTTCTGCATGTCGCCAAGCGTCTTCTCGGAGTTCTCGCGATAGCGCGCGATCTGCTCCTGGTAGCGGTTGCGGACTTTTTCCACTTCCGCTTCGCCTCTCATTTTCTCGTCCTCGATCTGCTTTTCCTGCGACTGGCGCACCTCGGCGAGGCGTTTCTCGTGGGCGTCAGCCGCATTGGAGATCGTGATCTCGAAAGCCTTGTCGAGATCGGTTTTCACCGTCGCGTGGTGCTCGGCGAGGCGCTCGATCTCGATCTTGCTCTTTTCCTTCACCTCGCGGAGCGTCTTGTCGTTCTCGTGCTCAAGCTGCGTCCGCGCCTGTTCGGTTCTGAGCTGCTGTGTTTGTAAGCTGTCGATCGCCATAAACGTTCGTCCGTCCCTCTTAACAGTTTAGGTTTCGTGAATAGCCAAGTAAATCGGGCAAGGCTTGCCCATCCCGGTTCGATGTGCCAAAAATGCCGACGTGAACACGGTTCCAGTACCCACCAGCATCCAGAAGAAGTCCGAAACCGAGATGAGCATCGCCTGGAGCACCGGCCAGAGCACGGTGACGAAATTCGTCGACCTGCGCTTCGGCTGCCAGTGCGCCCAATGCGTCGACGAGTGGACCCGCCGCCGCCGCATCACGCGCGAGCAGATCCGCGCCGACGTCAAAACGACCGGACCGTCGACCGCCGGACGCTCGGCCTCGTTATACGCGGCCGCCCACAGCCGCGCGACCGCGACCGCCGCCATGCCCAGGCGCTGCACCGCCGCTTGCTGCACGGTAAGCTCGTCGTCTTCGGAGCCGGTCGGGCTCAGCGTGCTCGTGGCGAAAGCACGCACCAGCGCCGTGGCGGTCGGCGCGTCCACCGGCGGCTCGCAGGACTGCGTCTGGCTTGTTTCGTTCTTCTTGGCTTGGTCGCGCGCCGCTGAGGCAAGCCCGCGCCCCGAGGCGCTGCCGTGCGCCCGTGCGCACTGGAGCGAGAACGCTTTGAGTAAAGGGTCAACGAGGTTCTGTCCGTTGTCGACGAGCTTCAGCAGCTCCGGCACGATGCGCGCACGAGTCAGCCCGTCGAGGCCTTTGCCGCCGAGCACGGCTTCCGCCTCATGCTCGACCACGGTGCTGGCAACCCGCGGCTCCTCCAGGATCCGGCGCTCGAACGCGTCGTAAACTCCCGTGGCGGGGATGGGATAGTGTCGTCCGTCGAAGTTCAACGTCGTGTTGAGCGGCTCCGCCAGGTCACTGACGTAGTGGCTGAGCAGGCCGAGATAGAACAACGCTTTGGGATACGCCTTTCCGCGCAGCTCGGCGACCGCGAGATCGTAAATCTGCAGGGCGCGCCAAGGCGCCGTGCCGTAAGCGCTGGGGTCGCTCTGGTTGCGATCGAACTCCAGGACATAGGCCACGTTCTCGCGCAGAAGATCGCGGTACTTGTCACAGACCTTGAGGTACTCGCCGCTGGGCAGCTCCAGGACGGCATTGTCAGCCGTGCCAAACCGCAAAAATGCGTCGACTTCGAAGTAATGCAGCCCCTGCTCCTGGAGGGCGGCCGCGGTGGCTTTGGCACCGGTTTTTTTCGGAGAAGGCCCGGGCTGCGCGCGTCCCGACCACTCGACGTCCGGAACCACCGCCAGTCGCTTGAGCGTGGCGGTGTTTTTCTCGAAGTAGCGCGTCAGCGGGTGGTTCTGCGCGGCAAGCAGCCGAACCGCGGCGGACTGCACTTCCTCGTGACCGACGGTACCCCAGGCAAAGGCGTTTTGAGAGGCGATGGCGGAGAGAATCACGAGACAACCAAGCATCAGCATCAGAGAGTTTATCGGCCGTGGGTCCCCCGACTTGATACGATCCGAACTAATAATTGAATCCTGAATCGGGCCCGCCTAAGATAGCGCCATGACGACGAAAAACTCCGGAAAAGAGCTCGTGTTTCTAGCGGCAAAGAGAACCCCGTTCGGCACGTTCGGTGGAGCGCTTAAAGATGTTAATCCCTCTGAACTGGGTGCGTCCTGCGCACGCGCCGCACTGGAGCAGGCGGGCGTCTCGGCCCGCGACGTCCAGCACGTCATTGTAGGCTCGGTGTTACAATCCACCGCGGACGCGATCTACGTCGCGCGCCACATCGGGCTCAAGTCCGGAGTGCCGATCGAAACGCCCGCGCTCGCCGTGAACCGCCTGTGCGGCTCCGGTTTCCAGGTGGTCGTCGAGGCGCAGCACCAGATGCTCGCGGGAGACACCGAGCTTGCTCTCGTCGGTGGCGTCGAGAACATGAGCCTCACGCCTTACGCGCTTCGCGGCGTGCGCTTCGGCACCAAGATGGGGCACGGCCAGGTCGAAGATTACCTTTTTGCGGCGCTGACCGACTCCTACACCGGCTCGCCGATGGCGATTACTGCCGAGAACCTGGGTGCGAAGTACGGCATCACGCGCGGCCAGGTCGACGAATTCGCGCTTCTTTCCCAGACCCGCACGAAGGCCGCCGCCGACAAGGGCCTCTTCAAGGAAGAGATCGCGCCGTATTCCATCACGGACAAGAAGGGAAATACCACCGTCGTCGCGGCCGACGAGCACCCCAAGCCCACGACCACGCTCGAGGCGCTCGCGAAGCTCAAGCCTGTTTTCAAGGAGAACGGGCTCGTTACGGCGGGCAATGCGAGTGGCATCGTCGACGGCGCGTCGTGCATGGTCGTCGCGACGGCCGACTACGCCTCGAGAAAGAATCGAGGTGAACGAGGCGTTCGCCGCGCAGTATCTCTCCGTCGAAAAGGAGCTCGAGCTCGATCGCGCGCGCACGAACGTCAACGGCGGCGCGATCGCCATCGGCCATCCGCTCTCCGCCAGCGGCACGCGCATCACGGCCCATCTCCTCTACGAGCTCAAGCGCCGCGGAAAAAAACTCGGCCTCGGCAGCGCCTGCATCGGCGGCGGGCAGGGGATTGCCGTCGTCGTCGAAGTGTTCTAGACAGGATGGATCATGCGCAACTTGCTGCCCAAGCTTCCCATCGACAAGGAGACGCTTCGAAAGAAGTGGTTTCTCTTTCCGCTGCTCGCGCTTTTTCTCGTCCTCTTAGCGCGCGAGCTGTCTGTCCTGGGTTCGCACCTTCACTAGCAAATAGCCCGTCACGAGCGCCTGCGTGAAGAGGTCTCCTGCCAGCTCGAAGCCGGCCTTGTAGTCGCGTAGGCTCGTCGAGTACACCCAGCACGCGATTCCCACGAATACGACCGTCGAGAAGACCAGAACCGGCTTGAAGAAGCGATGCCGTTTGGCGAGAGTGAGCACGAGCGGAGCGCCAAGCACGACGGTTGCCGCGAGCTCGACCGTCGTCGGTTGGCGCATCTCGTCGCCACCGATCGGCTTTCCCATCGCATACCACGATCTCGAGCGACCAGAACCACGGGATCCAGCGCACCAACCTTGGATTTTCGACGTCGCGCCCCGGAAACATCAGCACGGCGATCGTGAGAATCGGCCCGATCAGGTACGGCGATACCGCGCCCAGGACCGTGAAAACCAGGATCGCCGGGATCAGCAGCGCCAATATCTTGAGCCAGAGCGGGAGCTTCATGGGTTCTTCCTAGGTTCTTTCTCTTGCCGGTTGCCTGAATCCGAGAAACATGAAAAACGGGCTCTCATGGAAAATAATCAACTTCTCGTGATTATACTAGGCATTCTTCTAGTGTTGGGCGTCGTTGTCGTCGCGGTCGCCTTGCGCGCGCGCGCGCGACGCAAACCGCCGGTCGAGCAGCCGCTCCCGCCGGGAAAAGCCGAAATCCCGCCGCCTGCCGCTCCCGAAGCGAAGACTCCAGCGCCGCAGCCAGCCGTCGCTCCTGCTCCGACCCCGCCGCCCGCGGCCGCACCGCTTACCGACGAAGCGCGAGTCTCCAAAGGCCTCGGTCGCACGAAAGTCTTCTTCCAGCAGACCTTCGACAAGCTCTTTACGGGCGCCAAGGCCGAGGCGTTTTTCGGCGACATGGAAGAAGTCCTGCTTACCGCCGACATCGGCATCGACTTCACCGAAAAGATCGTCGCCGCCCTCAAGAGCTCCTTCGGGATGCGTCTTCCAGGTCGTGACGAGCTCAAGGCGCGCCTCTCCGACATCCTCATGCAACAGCTCCCGGGAAATCTGGGCGGCTCGGTCGATGCGCACCCGCGAGTCGTCCTGGTCGTCGGCGTCAACGGCGCGGGTAAGACGACCACGATCGCCAAGCTCTGCCAGCGCTTCCAGGCGCAGGGAAAGAAGGTCCTCGTGGGCGCCGCCGACACCTTCCGCGCGGCCGCGACCGAGCAGCTTCGCACTTGGGTTGAGCGCGTCGGTGCCGATGGCGTTTTCCAGAAAGAGGGCTCTGATCCCAGTGCGGTCGCGTTCGACTCCGTGCAGGCGGCGCGCAGCCGGGGCGCGGACGTGTGCTTGATTGACACGGCCGGCCGCCTCCACACGAAGGTCAATCTGATGGAGGAGCTCCAGAAGATGAAACGTGTTGTCGCCAAAGCCATGCCCGGCGCGCCCCATGACGTCTGGCTCGTCGTGGATGGCTCAACGGGTCAAAATGCGCTCAACCAGGCGCGTGAGTTCAACCAACACCTCGAGCTTACTGGCGTCGTCGTCACCAAGCTCGACGGCTCGGCCAAGGGCGGAGCGGTCCTTGCGATCGGCGCGGAGCTCAAGGTCCCCGTCGTGTTCATCGGCGTCGGCGAGTCCCCTGAGGATCTCGTCCCCTTCAACGGGAAGAGTTTCGTCGAAACCATCCTCGAGGGGCTTTGACAGTAGGCCCCGGGATACGCTAAGTTTTGATAATGGCGACGAAAAAATCCGTTTCGGTTCGCATTCTCGATCAAACCTTTCACATGACGACCGATGCCTCGCCCGAGCGCGTCGACAAGATCGCCGAGTTTTTGAGCAAGAACCTCCAGCAGGCGATCATGAAGTCGAAGAGCGGCTCGCCTTACCAGGCGGCGATCCTGGCGGCGCTGAACATCACCGAGAAATATTTCGACGCCATCGAAAAACAGGGTGAGCTGAAATCGCGCGTCACCGAAAAATCGAAAAAGATCCTGGGACTGCTCGAGAGCGCGGGCAGCCCGGCCAAGCACCCCTGAGTCGCTCTTAGAAAGTTCCGGAACCGTGGTTTCCGCGCCCCAGGCACCCAAACAGGAATTGCGAAAGAAAATCCTCGAGCAGCGCCAGGCGCTGAGCGCGGGAGAGGTCGCGCATCGTTCGAAACGTATTCTCGACAACTTCCTGAAACATTCCTCCGAGCTCCTTCCCGAGGGGGTCGAGAGCGTCGCGCTTTATTTCCCGATTCGCGGCGAGGTCGACACCCGCGCGTTCCACGCCCACCTTCGCTCCGGACGCAAACGCTGTCTCTTTCCCCGGGTCGCGAAGGCGGCCAAGCTGCAGCCCCTCGAATTCTTCGAGGTTGCCGACTGGTCCGAGCTCCGACTCGGTGCCTTCGGGATCGGAGAGCCGGTTCCCCTGCCGGGCGTCGCCCCGGTCAAGCCTGACGTCGTTCTTGTCCCGGGAACCGCCTTCTCGCTCGACGCCCATCGGCTCGGCTACGGCGCCGGGCACTACGACGCGACCGTCGATGCCTGGAAAGCCGAGGGCCAGCGCGCCTCGGTTCGCCTCGTCGGCCTCGCTTACGAGTTTCAGATCGTCGAGCGCTTGCCCAGCGAGCCTCACGACCAGCGCCTCGACTTCGTCGTGGGCGAGGAGCGCTTCGTGGTAGGGGGTATCGAATGAGAGTTCTTTTTCTCGGCGACGTCGTCGCCAGCGCCGGCCGCAACGCGATCCGCGCGTTCGTTCCCGAGCTTCGCAGATCCGAAAACATCACCTTCGTCGTCGCCAACGGCGAGAATGCGCCCTCGAGTTTTTCGACAACGGCGTCGATCTCATCACGGGCGGCAACCATTCCTGGGACAAGCGCGAGATCGCCGACTTCATGGCGCGCGACAAGCGGCTCATCCGCCCCGCCAATTTTCCCGACAACCCGGCGTTCCCCGTGCCGGGCCGGGGCCACGCGGTGCTCGAAGGCCCCGGTTGCCGTCTCGGCGTGCTGAACCTCATGGGGCGCGTGCACATGGATCCTCTCGACGATCCTTTCGCCGTCGGCAGCAAGTGGATCGACTGGTTCGACTCCCACGACATCAGCTGCATCCTGGTCGACTTCCACGCCGAGGCCTCTTCCGAGAAGCAGGCCTTCGCCTACTACGTCGCCGGCCGCGTGAGCGCCGTCGTCGGCTCGCACACCCACGTGCAGACGGCCGACGAGCGGATACTCCTCTCCGACACGAGCGTGAAGACGGCCTACATCACCGACGCCGGCATGACCGGGCCGTACGACTCCGTCATCGGGATGAAGAAAGAAAAATCGATCCAGCGTTTCCTGAGCAAGATGCCTCAGCGATACGAGCCGGCCGACGGCCAGGTGGGCCTCCACGGGGTCCTCATCGACATCGACGAGCGCACCGGCTCCGCCACGGCCATCCGGCGAGTCTCGAAATTTTTATAAGAAAACCGGGGATAGGGATCCATGCAGAAAAAAATCGACCTCGAAGAAGCTTTCGAAACGGTGAAGATGGGAGCAACCGAAATTCTCCTCGAAAAAGAGCTCAAGGAGAAACTCGAGAGCTCCGCCAAGAACGGCAAGCCCCTCAAGATCAAGGCCGGCTTCGATCCCACCGCGCCCGACCTGCACTTGGGCCACACCGTGGTCATCAACCGTTTGGCGAAGTTCCAGAAGCTCGGCCATGAGATCTATTTCCTCATCGGCGACTTCACCGGGATGATCGGCGACCCGACGGGCAAAAGCGAGACTCGCAAGGCTCTCACCGCCGAGGAGGTCGCCGTCAATGCCGAGACCTACAAGGCGCAGGTCTTCAAGATCCTCGACCCTGAGCGCACGAAAGTGGTCTTCAACAGCCAGTGGCTCGGCAAGATGAACGCCGCCGACATGATCCGGCTGGCGGCCACGCACACCGTCGCTCGCATGCTCGAGCGCGACGACTTCGCGAAGCGCTACAAAGAAGGTCTCCCGATCTCGATTCACGAGTTTCTGTACCCGCTTCTCCAGGGCTACGACTCCGTCGCGCTCCACGCCGACGTCGAGCTCGGCGGCACCGACCAGAAGTTCAACCTTCTCATGGGGCGCGAGCTCCAGCGCCTCAACGGGCAGACCCCGCAGTCGATCATCATGAACCCGCTCCTGGAAGGCACCGACGGCGTCAACAAGATGAGCAAGTCTCTCGGCAACTACATCGCCATCAACGACGCGCCCAGGGACATGTTCGGAAAGGTCATGCGCATCTCGGACGAGCTCATGCTCCGTTACTACGAGCTGGTCGGCATGCTCAGCTTCTCCGAGTTCGAGAGCCTCAAGGCCGAGCTCAAGTCGGGGAAGCTTCATCCGAAGTCCGCGAAAGTGGGGCTCGCCAAGCAGATCGTCGCACGCTTCCATTCGAGCGCGGCGGCCGACCACGAGGCCGAGCAGTTCGAGAAGGTCTTCGCGAAAGGGGGCGTCCCCGAGAATATCGAAGAACGCGTGATCCAGCTCGCAAGCTGCCCGCCCGGCGCCAACTCGCTTTCCGCGCTGGCGGTGCCCGCGCTCGTCGAGAGCAACTCCCAGCTTCGTCGTCTTTGCGAGCAAGGCGCGGTCTCGATCAACGGCGAGAAGGTGAGTGACTCCAAGATGTCGTTCGCGGCTCCGGGCGAGTTTCTCCTCAAGGTCGGGAAGCGCGGGTTTCTCAAGGTCGTCGTGAAGAAGTAAATTATTATTATTTATGTTTGGTGGGAACGGGATGGCCTTCGCAGGCCATCCCGTTTTTTTTGGAGGGAAACACTGGAGTTTTCAGGGCTCGGAGATTTTGTCCGGCCCTTGGCCGCTCACTCGGGTTCGGCTGTTGTTTTTAGAAGTTTCATCTCGTTACTTTTCAGCCGCGCGAGGAGAGTGGTTGAGGGCGACTTGAGCAAGCGTCGCGCCAATCGCTCGCGCTGGTTTTTTCTTTGGTTTTCAATGTTTATGGAACTTGCTGTTCGGGCGGCGGATAGCTTCCCTTGCTTTTCATGTCGAAAAATTTCCCATCCGTGCTCTCTGTGCGGCACTCGAAAATAATTTCGAAAATCGTGTTGACGAAGGTCTGCCACTGCCACTATATTCCGCGGTTACCTGTTGACGGTAGTTTGTTCACCTCTACGGGGGTGTAGCTCAGTTGGGAGAGCGCCAGCTTTGCAAGCTGGATGTCGCAGGTTCGATCCCTGTCACCTCCACCAAA
>JACQAX010000041.1 GCA_016194795.1 Deltaproteobacteria bacterium
AATCTCCCCGTATTCGCGTGGTTGTCTTGCCCGGCGACGCCTGGTATCAACCTTGCTTCGGAGAACGCCCTATGTCGCTTACGCAGCACGTTCCCGGGTTGCGCTTGTTGAAAAACAAGAGCCCGGTGAACCTGCTCTTCATCGCCGTCACCGCTCTCATCATCGTTCAGCTGGTCGAGCTGGGGCTCACCATCGCCGGCACGCAGACTCTTCCCGTGCGCATCTTCTGGCTGCTCTCGACGGCCCTGACCTTCTCGATCGCGGCGCTGATGCTCCTGGCGAGGACGATCGTCGCGCGCGAGACCGCGCGCACCGACGCGATCGCCGAGTACCTCAACGACGGCCTGCTCTTCGTCGAGGGTGGCCGCGCCACCTACGCCAACGCCCTCGGGCGACGGCTCATCGGAGCCTCGAACGTTCCCGCCGAGATCGGAGCGACGGTCCGGAGCGTGCTCGACGAGGCCGACCGAAGCAACCTGCCCGCCCTCTACGAGACCCAGCTCGACGGCCGCGCCCAGCACTTTCTCGTCTCGGTCGCCCAGCTCCCGCTCAATCCGGCCACGCGCCTCGAGCGCCAGATGTACGTCTTTCAGGACGTCACCTTCCTGCGCGAGAACGAGGAGGCGAAGGTCAACTTCATCGGGGCGCTCTCGCACGAGATCAAGACCCCGGTCACCTCGCTCGCCATGGCGCTGGCGATGCTCGACCGCACCGGCTACGATCCGGAGCTCGTCCGCATCGCCAACGCCGACGTCGGTCGCCTGCGCGTGCTGCTCGACGACCTGCTCAACGTCTCGCGCCTGAAGATCGTGCGCAACCCGAACGCGCTCCACAAGCGCGCCTCGAGCATGACGGCGCTGCTGCACCAGACGATCAAGACCGCCGGCACGCTCGCCGAGCGCAAGAGCGTTCGCCTCGTCAATCGGTTGCAGCTGCTCGGCACGGTCACCGCGAGCGTCGATCCGACAAAGATGTCGTGGGTGTTCTCGACGCTCCTCACCGACGCCATCCGACAGACCCCTCCGGGCGGCGACGTGACGCTCGTGTCGGAAGTCGACGGCACGCGGGTCCACTACGAGATCCACTACCAGCGCCGCCTCGACTCGCTGGGGCCCACCGGCCATGCGATCGTGCGCGACATCGTCGAGGCGCACGCCGGGCGCTTCACGTCGCTGCATCGAGCGGATAGCCGAAGCGTCTTCAAGGTCTCGATCCACGCTCAGGTCAACAACGGCAACAGGGGGAAAACGGCATGAAAAGGATTTTGTTGGTCGATGACGAGGAGAACATCCGCATCACGATGAGCCGTTACCTCACCTCGCGCAACTACGAGGTGAAATCGGTGTCGTCGGGGCCGGAGGCGGTGGCGGTGCTCAACACCTGGACGCCCGAGCTCATGATCACCGACCTCCGCATGGAAGGCATGAGCGGGCTCGAGCTCATCGAACGCGTCAGGAAAAGCCACCCCGACACGACGATCGTCATCATGACGGCCTACGCCTCCGTCGAGACGGCCGTGGCGGCGATGAAGTACGGCGCCTACGACTACGTCACCAAGCCGTTCATGCCCGACCAGATCGCCCATCTTCTCTCGCGCGTCGAGCAGGTGCGCGGGCTCTCGCTCGAGAACGTCGCGCTCAAGCAGGTTCTCCAGGACATCCGCGAGCCCGAAGAGCTCGGGTCGCGCAACGCGAAGGTGCAGCAGCTCTTCGAGATGGCCCGTCGCGTGGCGGCCAGCCAGTCGACGGTGCTCGTCACCGGCGAGAGCGGCACCGGCAAATCGGTGCTCGCGAAATGGATCCACAAGCACAGCGCGCGCGCCCAGCGGCCCTTCGTCGACGTGAACTGCGCCACGCTCTCCGAGAACCTGCTCGAGAGCGAGCTCTTCGGCCACGTCAAAGGCTCGTTCACCGGCGCCGTGCGCGACAAGACCGGCCGCTTGAAGATAGCCGACGGCGGCACCGTTTTTCTCGACGAAATCGGCGACATCTCGCTGCAGCTCCAGACGAAGCTGTTGCGCTTCCTGCAGGATCGCCAGTTCGAGCCCGTCGGCAGCACCAAGACCGAGACCGTCGACGTGCGCATCGTCGCGGCGACCAACCGCAACCTCGACGCCGCCGTTCGCAGCGGCGCCTTCCGCGAGGACCTGTTTTATCGCCTCAACGTCATCGAGTTCAAGATGCCCTCGCTGCGCGACCGCCCCGAGGACATCCTGGCCCTGGTCGAGAGCCTGCTTCGGCGCGCGTGCGCCGAGAGCGGGCGCGCGCCGCTCCGCTGCAGCCCCGACGTGATGCACATCTTCAACACCTATCGCTGGCCGGGCAACATCCGCGAGCTCAAGAACACGATCGAGCGCGCCGTCGTCCTCGCCCACGAAGACACCGTCACGGTCTCCGACCTGCCGGACCGCCTGCTCGATCCGGGCACGCTCGTCCCGCCGCAGGCGAACCTGACGTCCCAGGCGAACATGTCGCTCGAGGACCTCGAGCGACAGTATATCCAGGAGACGCTGGCTCGCTCGGCCACGCTCGAGGAGGCCGCGAGCATTCTGGGGATCAACTTGTCCACGCTCTGGCGCAAGCGGCGGCGTTACAGCCTAGATTAGCGGTCAGCTGCTAGCGGCTGACGGTTAACCGGTTTTCACACCGCTCCACGACGGGATCGATCGTGACCCGGGGCGACCGTCCCGAAACCTCTGCCGGCGCATCGTGAAAGTCCACGACCGCCTTCAGAAACGAAGACCCGGGCGCGTCGGCGACGACGGGGTCGACGTGCATCATCCCCGTGAGGCTGACGAGGCGTTTCACCTTCGAGCCCAGGCGGCGGTAGAGGCCCTCCTGCTGCGCGACGGGCACGAGCAGATCCTTCTCGGCGCGCACGACCTGAACCGGCACGGTGATCCGCTCGGGCACGATGAGCGGGGTGCCGTCGCGCGCGAGAAACTCGCCGCGCGCCGCGGCCCGCGCGAAGTCGATGAGCACGTCGAGCGGGAGCGTCGAGATCTTCTGGGCCCAGAGCTGGCGCATCGCCTCGGGAGTGGTGTGGCGCATGCTCACGAGCGTGCGGTTCAGGACGAAGTTGCCGAACTCGATGAAGAGCCCCTCGAGCTTCCGGCCGGCGCCCCGCGCGAGCGGGTTGCGGCTCCGACCCAGGCGCTCGAGAAAGTCGACGAGCGTATGGTGCGGCTCGAGCGTCGCGCGCTCGCGCCCGACGAGGCGGCGAGCGAGCTGGAAGAGGGGCAGAAGCACCTTGCATTGCGCGCGCACGAGCAGCGGCACGTGCGAGAGCTCGTGCGGCGCGGTCACGAGAGTCACCGCCTTGACGTGCGGGCCGAGCTCGGCGGCGAGCTTCGCGTTGGAGAGCGTCGCCAGGATCTCCATCCCGCCCATGCTGTGGCCGAGCAGGTGGACGGAGCGCTCCGGGTTGCGGCGGATCACCTCGCGCAGGTGCGCGGGAAAGTCGGCGAGCAGCACCTCCTCGAGGCCGTTGAACACGCCCTGCCCTGAACGCTCGTCACCTCGCCCGGCGAGCCGCACCTGACCGACGTAGACGTCGTAGCCGCGCTGGTGGAACTGCATCGCGACACCGCTGAGCATCTCGGCCGTCTCGACGAGCCCGGGCTCGAGCAGGATCAGCGGCGCGTCGGCGCGCGCCTGGGGCCAGTGGTACATGAGGAGATCGACGCCGTCGGCCGCGCGCACGTGCAGGGTTTCGCGCGGTGGGCCTTGAACGAGTTCTGCCCGGGCCGGCCAAGCCGAAACCGCGAGCGACAGCAGCAATGATAACGAAAGGATGAAGCGACACACGGTGATCCCCTATTTTAAGGAGAATGCCGTACCGCGTCAACGCGTTAGGCGGTCCGGGCCGTTTTAACGTTGGTCAGCCGCTCGATGAGCTCGATCAACTCCCGAAAATCAAATGGTTTCTCGATACAGGCGCTGACCCCCGCCTCGAACGCCTCACAGGCCAGATCGCGCCCGGCGCTGACCATCACGATCGGGGTAGCCGGCGAAAGGCCGCTCGCCCGCAAGCGGCGCACGAGCTCGACGCCGGTAAGCCCCGGCATGCGCTGGTCGAGCAGGATGAGCTTCGGCCGATGGCGGAGCGCGAGCTCCACGACGCCGGCGGCCTCGGACACGGCGATCGGATCGAATCCCAGCTCGCCCAGCGCGAGCTCATAGACGTCTAAAATACCGGGATCGTCGTCGACGATCAGCGCGCAGGGTAATGCCATGGGAAGCCTTATCGCAAACTCGCTCGACGAACACCAGCCGGGATGTGTTAAGTGATAATGAGATGAAAACACTCACGCTCGAAGAATTGTTCGCCAGGTCGAAGTCTCTCCCGAAAAACGAGCTCATCCTCGACGTCCGCACTCCCGAGGAGTACGCCGAAGGCCACGTGCCCGGCAGCCGCAACATCTCGCACGAGGGCGTCGGCGCGCACGCCGACGAGCTGCGCGGCTTTTCAACCGTTTATATTTACTGCCGCTCGGGCGGGCGCGTGCAGATGGCGATGGCGGAGCTGGCCGCGCACGGCCTCACCAACCTCGCCGGTGTCGTCAGCGGCGGGATGCCGAACTGGGCCGCCAGCGGCTGGCCCGTCGAAAAATAAGAAGATGCTCCGATCCGAACGGCCCATTCTCGTCGCAGTCGTCGCGCTCGTGCTGGGGGTCTGGGTCGTGCAGGCCACGCACTGGAACTCGCTGCTCGACGCCGACTCGGCCCTCTACTCGCTGATGAGCACCCAGGTGCTCAAGGGTTACCACTACGTCTACACCTGCGGCCAGGCGCACGGCGGAACCCCGCTCGTGTACCTGCGCGCCCTCCTGTTCCGCCTCTTCGGCGCGAGCCACTTCCTCGGCTTCTACGTCAACGGGGCGATGGTCGCCGTGGCCGCCGCGCTCTGGGCGCGCTTCGCGTTCCGGCTCGCCGGCCCGGTCGCGGCGCTCGTCACCGGAACGCTCGCCGCGGTCGGCTCGCAGATCTTCGCGCAATACTCGCTCACCGACTACTACGTGCTCTCGCTCGTAGCAGGCGGGCTCATGCTCGACGCGGCCTGGGTGCTCGCGCGGCGCGAGCGCATCGCCACGCGCTCGCTGTTCTGGCTGGGCCTGCTCGGCGGGTTCTCTTTCTACGTCTGCCGCTTCACGCCGCTCTACGCGCTGCTGGCCTTCGCCTATTTTCTCGCCCACACCGACGCCGTCCGCCGCGCCTCGTGGCTGCCGACGCTCACCGACCTCAAACGCGCGCGGCACGCGCGCGGCTGGCTGACCAAGCTGCTCGTCGTCGCCTTCGTCGTGAACTCGATTCTTTTCTTCCCGGCTTTTCTCACCGACGACCGCTTCCTCGGCATCAACGCCGAGTCGACGCTCAAGCTGAGCTTCAAGCTCCTGGCGGCGCTCTGGTTCGTCCACCGCTGGCCGCTCGCCGTGCGCGCGCCCCTGCGCGTGCTCACGTTCGCCGCGGGCGCGGTGCTCGGCTTCTCGCCGCATTTTCTTTTTCTCAAGCTCCACCCCGAGATCAACGACCGGCTCACGGGGCTGGTGCGCTGGAGCGATCTCGCGCCGAAGCTGCCGAAGATCCTCGACCTCGTCGGCGCCGATTTCTCGCGTTCGGCGCCGCTGACGATCGGCCTGGCCGGCGCCGGCGCGG